>NZ_JBHTWX010000001.1:0-131977 GCF_042792155.1 Kitasatospora sp. NPDC056651
GGTGGGGGGGGGGGCGCCCTTCCGTGCGCTCCGACCCGCCGACGCCAACGACCAAGGGTCCCGGGCATTTTGGCGAATCGTTTTGGCTACTGTGACGAAGGTTTGACCTAGAGCCTGGCCGCCTTCGCGATGAGCGCGAGCGCGGTCTCGTGCTCACCCTCCTCCAGCGGAGCCAGCAGCAGCCGCTGGACCTCGGCCACCCCCGCCGCCGAGCGGTGCAACAGGTCCTGTCCCGCCGGCGAGAGCGAAAGCAGGTTGCGCCGCCCGTCCGAGGGGTCACGCCGGCGCTGCACCAGACCGCGGCGCACCAGCCGGCTCACCATCTCCGCCATCGTGGCCTTGTCCAGCGAGGCCAGCTCGCCGACCGTGCGCTGGTCGGCGCCCGGCTCCAGCTCCAACGCGTCCAGCACCGCGTACTGCGGAGCCGTCAACTCGGAGCCGACGTGTTCCGACCAGAGCTTGGTGTGCACCTGCTGGCTCACCCTGATCAGGTAGCCGATCGCCCGCTGGGCGTCCAGTATCGGCCGCGCGTCGGTGATGACGGCGACCGCCGCGGGCTCCAGCCTGGCTATCTTGGCCATCACCCGGACGATCTCGACCTGCTCCTCCGCGCTGAGCGACTCGAACAGGACGCGCTGCACGCGGACCACACCGCCGGTGGCCTCGCGCACCGCCTGGGCGCCGCTCTGCGAGAGCGCCAGCAGCTTGCGCCGGCCGTCGGCCGGATCGCGTCGGCGCAGCACAAGGCCGCGGCGGACCAGCCGCGCGACCATCTCCGCCATCGTGGCCTTGTCCAGCGAGGCGCGTTCGCCGACCGTCCGCTGGTCCGCGCCCGGTTCCAGGGCCAGGACCAGCAGTACGGCGAACTGCGGAGCCGTGAGATCGGCTCCGACGTGTTCGGACCACAAGCGGGTGTGAACCTGCTGTGCGACACGAATGAGGTGTCCGGGCGACTGTTGCAGTCGCGCGGACACGCGGGTTGTCGGGATCTCCCCCAGCACCATGTATCCGTCCCGATGTCACACCCGGTGTGTGTGGGACACCCGGGTGGGGCAGTAACGGCGAGTGGGCGTCCAGCTATGAGGGAGGGCGCTCCAGCCGCGCAGCCGGTGGCTGCTGGCGGACACTATACAAACGGCGGGCCCTTGCTGGCAGGCAGGGGCGGATAGTAGACGCAGGTTCGGCAACATTGGCATATTTACGCGCTGCGAAGCCCTTGCAGTAACCCGTTCTCAGCAGAAAGCCGACCGGTCGGTCCTTACCCACCGTCACCTGCGCCTCTCCGCTCTGGCCGCCCCTCCTACCCGCCGGTAGGGTGTGGCCACCCTCTCCGGGGGCTCTCCCCGGGAGGCCTCCCGAGAGAGACGAGAGCGAGCATGAGCGAGCAGAGCACCACCCCCCGGGTCGCCGTCGTGACCGGCGCCGCGCGCGGCCTGGGTGCCGCCACCGCCGTCCGGCTGGCCGCCGACGGCTACGCGGTCGCCGTCCTGGACCTGGACGAGGCGGCCGGGCGGGAGACCGTCGAGCGGATCACCGCCGCCGGCGGCACGGCCCTGGCGGTCGGCGCCGACGTCTCGGACGCCGAGCAGGTCCGGGCCGCCGTCGACCGCGTCGCCGCGGAGCTCGGCGCCCCGGTCGTCCTGGTCAACAACGCGGGCGTGCTCCGCGACAACCTGCTCTTCAAGATGTCCGAGTCCGACTGGGACACGGTCATGAACGTTCACCTGCGCGGGGCCTTCCTGATGACTCGCGAGGTGCAGAAGCACATGGTCAACGCCGGTTTCGGCCGCATCGTCAACCTGTCGTCCTCCTCGGCCCAGGGCAACCGCGGCCAGGCCAACTACTCGGCCGCCAAAGCCGGTCTCCAGGGCTTCACCAAGACTTTGGCCATTGAGCTGGGCAAGTTCGGCATCACCGCCAACGCGGTGGCCCCCGGCTTCATTGCCACGGACATGACAGCAGCCACCGCCGCCCGGGTCGGCATGGACTTCGAAGACTTCAAGCGGGCCGCGGCCTCCCAGATCCCGGTCCAGCGGGTCGGCGAACCCGAGGACGTCGCCCACACCATCTCGTTCCTCGCGAGCGAGGGCGCCGGCTTCGTCTCCGGCCAGGTGATCTACGTCGCGGGCGGCCCCCTCGACTGAGCACGGAACCTACACAGGGTTACCACGGAGTGGGAAGCCGGGCACACCGGCCGCCCACTCCGTTTCCTTTACCGGGGCTTTTGCAGAATCATTCGACGACCACACTGACTTTCGATCCAGGAATAGTGGAAATCACTCCCCGGACCTCCCGGGGCCGACCCAATTGTCGATTTCCCGGGAAAATGACAATTACCCCCGGAATGGCCCTGCCCGGCTGGGTAAGGTCACCACGTGCAATCCAGAGTTACCCCCGCCCCCTTTCCGCGCCAGGGACCGGAGCGTCGCACCGTCGAGACCGGCCGCCGGGGCCGCCCCGCGAACCCCGCGCACACCCTCGCCCCGGTCGGCCCCGACCGCCGCGAACCCGGCTGGCCGCCGATGGGCCGTCGGCAGGCCGCCCTGCTCGCCGTCACCCTCGTCGGCTACCTGCTGGTGCTGGCCGGGGTCCTGCTGAACACCTCACTGGTCGACCTCGACTGGTCGGTCCGCCTGCTGCGCCCCTACGAGCGCTGGCCCCGCCTGGAGCCGCTGCTCGACACCTGGGTGGTGGCCGGACAGCGCGGCCCCTCGGCGATCGCCGCCTTCCTCTGGCTCGGCTGGCGGGCCCACCGCCTGCGCCGGCTGCGCCCGCTGCTGGTCATGGGCATCGCGCTGTTGTTGCTCAACGTCACCGTCGGCGCGGTCAAGATCGTCACCGGCCGGCTCGGCCCGCACTACGCCCAGTACGTCGGCTCGCCCGAACTCTTCTCCGGTGGCACCATCTTCCCCTCCGGCCACACCGCCAACGCGGTCGTCACCTGGGGCGTGCTCGCCTACCTCGCCGTCCGCTGGCGGCGCACCGGCGCGCTGGTCGCCGCCGCCACCGCTTGCTCGATCGGCTTGACCACGGTCTACCTGGGCACCCACTGGGTCACCGACGTGCTGGCCGGCTGGGCCGCCGGGCTGCTCGTGCTGCTCGTGCTGCCGCTGCTGGAGCCCCTGGTCGCCGCCGCCGAACAGCGGCTCCACCGGCGCTTCGCCGGCCGCCACCTGCCGTACTGAACCGCACCGAACCCGAGCGGACCCGGACCCGGGCCCGGACCCGGCTCCGAACCGGGCCGACGGGCCGCCCTACCCCTCCCAGCTGCGCTCGACCACGCCCCCGCGCACCGTGAGGTTGAGCCGGCCCTGCCGGTACTCCATGGTCATCAACTCCCCCGGCTCCAGCACCCGCACCGAGGCCCAGCCGTGCCGGCGGGCCAGCTCCCGGGCCCGCTCGATCCGCAGCCCCGCGTAGCCCTCGGCGTCCTCGCCGGCCGCACCGGTGCCCGCCGCGCCGGAACCCGATCCCGGTCCGGAACCCGAACCCGCCCCCACCGCGCCCGCCCCCGACATCGCGCCTCCCCTGTCAGTCCCTCGGACGTACGCTGGAATGGTAGCCCGCCCCCCGCGGCCCGGAGGTGAACGCCATGCGCACCACGACCCCGCGGCGCTGGCGCAGCGGCACCGAGCCGGCCACCGCCCGCAGCGACCTCAAGCTCCGCTACCTGCTCTCGCTCACCTTCACGCCGCTGTTCGCGCTGGCCACCGCGGGCTTCGCCCTCTGGGCCGCCCTCTCACCCGACCACGGCGCCCCCGGCCGGGGCACGCTCACCGGCTTCGCCGTGGCCTGCGGTCTGCTCACCGTGCTCGCCGTCGTCGATCTCGTGGTGGTCGTCCGGCGCCGCCGGACCGAGCTCTGACGCGGTGTCTCCCACGGAGTGGGAAGTCGGCCCGGCCGACTTCCCACTCCGTGTTCCCCCACCCCGCGCTCCCCCACTCCGCGTTTGCGGCGGTCCCGGCTTCAGCGGCTGCCGACCGCCTGTTTGACCAGTGTCCGCCCGAAGTCCCACATCAGGCCGCTCCCCCGGTGGGCCTCGTCCATGATGTCGGTGAAGGCGTCCACGAACCTGTCCACATCCCGTTCGGTGATGATCAGCGGCGGAATCAGCTTGATCACCTCCAGGTGGTCCCCGGACACCTGGGTCAGAATGCGGTGCCGCTGCAGCAGTGGCACCACGACCATCTGCGCGAACAGGCCCTTGCGCGCCGCCTGGAGCGCGGCCCAACCGGTGCGCAGCTTGAACGACTTGGGGCGGCCGAACTCGATCCCGATCATCAGTCCGCGTCCGCGCACCTCGGCGAGCAGCTCGTACGTGTCGACCAGTGCGGACAGCCGCTCGCGGAAGTGGTCGCCCACCTTGCGGGCGTTGTCCACCACCTGTTCCTCGCGCAGCACCTCCAGGGTCGCCAGCCCGGCCGCCATCGCCTGGGCGTTGGACCCGAAGCTGGCCGAGTGCACCAGCACCCGGTCCATCGAGGAGTACACCTTCTCGAAGATCCAGCCCTTGCCGAGCGTCGCCCCGATCGGCACGTACCCGCCGGACAGCGCCTTGGCCGCGCAGACCAGGTCGGGCAGCACGCCCTCCTCGTGCTGGTAGGCGAAGAACTCTCCGGTACGGCCGATGCCGGTCTGCACCTCGTCGCAGATCAGCAGCGCCTTGTGCTCGTGCAGCACCGTCTGGGCGGCCCGCAGCCAGCCGGGCGGCGGCGCGTGGACGCCCTTGCCCTGGATCGGTTCGACGATCAGCCCGGCGACGTCTCCGCGCTTCAACTCCCGGGCCAGCGCGCCGAGATCGCCGAGCGGGATGGCGGTGTCGGGCAGCAGCGGGTCGAAGCCCTTGCGGAACCCGCTCTCCCCGTTGACCGAGAGCGAGCCGGTGGTCAGCCCGTGGAAGGCGTGGTCGGCGTAGAGGATCCGCTTGCGGCCGGTGGCGTACCGGGCGAACTTGAGCGCCGTCTCCACCGCCTCGGTGCCGCTGTTGCCGAAGAACACCCGGTCCAGTCCGGGCGCTTGGGCGAGCAGCCGCTCGGCCAGCAGTCCGGGCAGCGGCGAGCAGTCGAAGCGGAGCAGGTCCGGCAGGTCGAGGTCCATCACCTGCCGGACCGCCGAGCGCACCGCCGGGTGGTGGCGGCCGAGCGCGAAGATGCCGAAGCCTGCCAGCATGTCGAGGTACTCGTTGCCCTCGGTGTCGTAGAAGTACTGCCCCTGGGCGCGCTCGTAGTACTTGTCGAAGCCGAGGGTGTGCAGCATCCGCGGCAGCTGCGGGTTGAGGTGGCGGCTGTGCAACTCGTAGCGCTCGCCGCCGCGTTCGGCGATCAGCGCGGCGAGGTCGAAGGCGGGGCGGTGTGGATCAGCCGGCATGGCGCGGGTTCGCTCCTCGGTTCGGTAGCAGGTTCTTGGCGAAGACGGCGGTCTGGGCGGCGACCCCGGTTCCGGTCAGTCCGGCCTCCTCCAGGATCTCCCCGCGCGAGGCGTGGCCGAGGAACTCCTGGGGCAGGCCGAGCACCCGCAACGGCACGTCCACGTCGGCGTCGCGCAGCGCCTGGCCGATGGCCGAACCGACGCCGCCGGTCCGGCCGTTGTCCTCGACGGTCACCACCAGCCGGTGGGCGGCGGCCAGTTCGGGCAGCACCGGGTCGACCGGCTTGACCCAGCGCGGGTCGACCACGGTCGCGGTGAAGCCCTCGGCGAGCAGCAGCCGGGCCGCGTCCAGGCAGGCGCAGGCGGTGGCGCCGACCGCGACCAGCAGGATCTCCGGCTCCCGCCCGGTGCGCAGCAGTACGTCCACCCCGCCGATCCGCTCGACGGCCGGCACCGCGGGCCCGACGTTCCCCTTGGGGAAGCGCACGACGGTCGGCGCGTCCCGGACCTCGACGGCCTCGCGCAGCTGGGCCCGCAGCTGCTCGGCGTCGCGCGGCGCGGCGAGCCGCAGGCCGGGGACGACCTGGAGGACCGACATGTCCCACATGCCGTTGTGCGAGGCGCCGTCCGGCCCGGTCACCCCGGACCGGTCGAGCACGAAGGTGACGCCCAGCCGGTGCAGGGCGACGTCCATCAGCACCTGGTCGAAGGCCCGGTTGAGGAAGGTGGCGTACACCGCGACCACCGGGTGCAGCCCGCCGGTGGCCAGCCCGGCCGCGCTGGTGACGGCGTGCTGCTCGGCGATCCCGACGTCGAAGGTGCGGGCCGGGTAGGCCTTGGCGAACGGGGCCAGGCCCACCGGCTGGAGCATGGCCGCGGTGATCGCCACCAGGTCCGGCCGCTCGGCGCCGAGGGTGACCAGCTCGTCCCCGAACACCGACGTCCAGGAGACCCCGCCGCTGGGCGAGATCGGCAGGCAGGTGTACGGGTCGATCGGGTTGACGGCGTGGAAGCGGTCGGCCTCGTCCTGCTCGGCCGGGCGGTAGCCGCGCCCCTTGACGGTCAAACAGTGCACGATGACCGGCCCGCCGAAGTTGCGGGCCTGGCGCAGCGCCTGTTCGACCTGGCCCAGGTCGTGGCCGTCGATCGGGCCGAGGTACTTGAGGCCGAGGTCCTCGAACATGCCCTGCGGGGCGAAGGCGTCCTTGAACCCCTTCTTGGCGCCGTGCAGCGCGTCGAAGATCGGCTGGCCGACCAGCGGGGTGCGCTGCAGGGCCTCCTTGCCGAGGGCGAGGAAGCGCTCGTAGCCCCGGGTGGTGCGCAGGGTGGCCAGGTGGTTGGCGAGGCCGCCGATGGTCCGGGCGTAGGAGCGCTCGTTGTCGTTGACGACGATGACCAGCGGCCGGTCGCGCGCCTCGGCGATGTTGTTGAGCGCCTCCCAGGCGAGCCCGCCGGTGAGCGCGCCGTCGCCGATCACCGCGACGGTGTGCCGGTCCTGCTGGCCGAGCAGCCGGGCGGCCTTGGCCAGGCCGTCGGCGTAGGAGAGCGCGGTCGAGGCGTGCGAGTTCTCGACCAGGTCGTGTTCGGACTCGTCCCGCGAGGGGTATCCGGAGAGCCCGCCGCGCATCCGCAGCCGGGTGAAGTCCTGGCGGCCGGTGAGCAGTTTGTGGACGTAGCTCTGGTGGCCGGTGTCGAAGACGATCCGGTCGTACGGCGATTCGAAGACCCGGTGCAGCGCGATGGTCAGCTCCACCACGCCGAGGTTGGGCCCGAGGTGACCGCCGGTGCGGGTCACGGCGTCGATCAGGAACTCGCGGATCTCCTCGGCGAGCAGGGGGAGTTCGGCCGTCGGGAGCTTGCGAAGCTCGGCCGGTGACGTGACGCGGGAGAGCAGTGACATGGGTACACCTCACGACTCGAAGCGGTACGGCGGTGCCTCCGCCCGGCCCGGACGCCCGGCCCGGACGCGGGGCCCGGGCCGGGGTGCCGGCCGGTGCCGGCGGGGGTCGACTCCCTGATCAGCGGCCCCGGTTGCCGCTGACGGTCTCGGTGATGGCGCGCAGCGACTGCTGGAGCGAGCCCATGGTCGCGAGCACGGCGGTCGGCTCGTAGCCGCAGTGGGCCATGCAGTTGGCGCAGCGCGGGTCCTTGCCGCGCCCGTACTTGCTCCAGTCGGTCTTCTCGACCAGCTCGCGGTAGGTGGGCACGTATCCGTCGGCCATCAGGTAGCAGGGGCGCTGCCAGCCGAACAGCGAGTAGTTGGGGATGCCCCAGGGGGTGCACTCGAAGTCGGCCTTGCCCTCCAGGAAGTCCAGGAAGAGCGGGCTGTGGTTGAGGCGCCAGCGCTTGCGGTTGCCGCCGGAGAAGGCCTTGCGGAAGAGCTCCCGGGTCTGCTCGACGCCGAGGAAGTGCTCCTGGTCGGGGGCCTTCTCGTAGGCGTAGGCGGGCGAGATCATCATCTCGTCCACCTTGAGCTCGTCGTTGAGGAAGTCCAGCACCTCGACGACGGTCTGCGGGGTGTCGGTGTTGAAGAAGGTGCTGTTGGTGGTGACCCGGAAGCCGCGCCGCTTGGCCTCCTTGATCGCGGCCACCGCCTCGTCGAAGGTGCCCTCCTTGGCCACCGACTCGTCGTGCCGCTCGCGCATGCCGTCGATGTGCACCGCGAACGTGAAGTACGGCGAGGGCTTGAACTTGTCCATCTTCTTGCGCATCAGCAGCGCGTTGGTGCAGAGGAACACGTACTTGCGGCGTGCGACCAGCTGTCGGACGATCTCGTCGATCTGCGGGTGCATCAGCGGCTCGCCGCCGGCGATCGAGACCATCGGGGCGCCGGACTCCAGGACCGCGCCGACCGCCTGGGCGACGGGCATCCGCTGCTTCAGTACGCCCGCCGGGTGCTGGATCTTGCCGCAGCCCTCGCACGCGAGGTTGCAGGCGAACAGCGGCTCCAGCTCCACGATCAGCGGGAACTTGTCCCTCCGCTTGAGCAGCTTCTGCTGCATGAGGTACGTGCCGACCCGCACGGTCTGGCGCAACGGCATGGCCATGGCTTAGCTCGCCTCCTGGGGGAGCGTCGAGGATGTGGGGTGGTTCAGGTCTGCGGAGCCGGGCGTGCGCTCCTGCCGGTACCAGTCGACCAGGGCGGGTACCGTCGCCCGCAGGGTCCGCCAGGCGCGCACCCCGGCCGGAAGGGTGCCGAACCGCAGCAGTTCGTGCTCGGGGGTGTCCACCACCACCCGCAGGACGGCCGCCGGCAGTACCGGCCGCACCTCGCGCAGCGCGGCCAGCACGGCGGCGGCCTCCATGTCGACGGCGAGCGCGCCCTGGAGGTGCAGCGCCCGCCGTTCGATGCCGCGCACCACGTGGTCGGCGGTGTGGTGCACTCCGGTGTGCACGGTCAGGCCGCGCTCCTTCAACGCCGCGCTGAGCGCCGCACCGGAGTCGAGCGGGTACAGGTGGCCCTCCGCGTCGCGCACCCCGTCGGCGGCGACCACGTCGCCGGGCAGGACGCCCGGACCGACCGCGGCGCCGAAGCCGGCCACCACCACGGCGCCGTAGCCGCCGGGGGCGGATCCGAGCAGCCGTCGCACGGCCAGCCCGGCGCGCCGCCGGCCGACCCCGGTGCGCACCAGCACCGGGGACCCGCCGGCCGCGCCGCGCCAGTCGCCGCCGCGCAGCGCCCAGACCTCGGGGCCCAGGGCGCACAGCACCAGGAGGGGGCGGGTCGTCACCGCGCCGCCCCGATCGCCGGAGCCCCGTCGGCCCGGCTCGTCGCGGGGGCGCCGTGGAGGTAGCGGCCGAGCGCGGTGACCGGGAAGACCAGCCGGTACAGGTGGTAGTTGATGGAGAAGTCCCACGGGAAGCCGGTGCCGGTGAACTGCGGCTCGTCCCAGGTGCCCTCGGGCAGCTGGGTGCGCACCAGCCACTCCACCCCGCGTTCCACCGCCGGGTTCGCCCGGTCCTTCGGCCCTTCGCCGGCCGCGAGCAGCGCCATCAGCGCCCACGCGGTCTGCGAGGCGGTGGAGTCGCCGCGCCCGGCCCAGCGCGCCGGGTCCTCGTAGGAGCGCATGTCCTCGCCCCAGCCCCCGTCGGTGTTCTGCCGGTCCTCCAGCCAGCGCACCGCCCGGCGGATCGCCGGGTGCTCGTCCGGGACTCCGGCCGCCACCAGGGCGGGCAGCACCGAGCCGGTGCCGTAGATGTAGTTGGTGCCCCAGCGGCCGAACCAGGAGCCGTCCGCCTCCTGGTCGCGCAGCAGCCATTCGATGCCGCGCCGGGTCCGGGGATCGCGGGACAGCCCGGTCTCGGCGAGCATCTCCACCACGTGCGCGGTGACGTCGGCGGACGGCGGGTCGACCACCTCGCCGAAGTCGCAGAACGGCAGCTTGTTGGGCAGCGTGCTGGTGTTGTCGACGTCGAAGGCGCCCCAGGCGCCGTTCTTGGACTGCATGCCGAGGTTCCACCGCACGCCCCGGTCCACCGCCGCGTCGACCCTGGCCGGCTCGGGGTGGGCCACCCTGCGCAGCGCGAGCACCACCTCGGCGGTGTCGTCGATGTCGGGGTAGGTGTCGTTCTCGAACTCGAAGGCCCAGCCGCCGGGGGCCAGCCCGGGCCGCTGGACGGACCAGTCGCCGGTCTTGCGGATCTCCTCGCCGAGCATCCAGTCGACCGCGGAGACCAGCGCCGGGTGGTCGGCCGGCACCCCGGCGTCGGCCAGCGCGATGGTGGCCAGGCAGGTGTCCCAGACCGGGGACTGGCAGGCCTCCATCCAGCGCATGCCGTCCTCGGTGTGCACCGTGAAGCGATCGAAGGAGGCGAGCCCGGCCTTCATCACCGGGTGCTCCAGTTCGTAGCCCTCCAGGTGCAGGGCGATCAGCGAGTAGACGGCGGGGGGCTGGATGCCGCCCCAGCAGCCGTCGGCCTCCTGCCGTTCGACGATCCAGCGGCAGGCCTGCGAGAGGGCCAGCCTGCGCAGCGGGCGCGGGGCCCGGCGGTGGTAGGCGTGCAGCACCTTGTCGAGGCGCTCGAAGAGGCCGTCCCAGGAGGCGGCGCGGGCGAGCGGCCGGTGGGGGTACGGGTCGTCCGGGTCGGTGTGCAGCTCGGTGAGTGCGAAGGGGGCCTGACGGACCGGGCGGTGTGCCGAGACGACGGTCAGCGGGACGATGGTCTGGCGGGCCCAGCAGCCGAAGGCGTAGATGTTCAGCGGCAGCCACCTGGGCAGGAAGATGATCTCGGGCGGCATCTCGGGCAGCCGCTCCCAGGGCCACCAGCCGAACAGCGCGAGCCAGATCCTGGTGAACACCCGGGCGGCCGCGATGCCCCCGGCGGAGCGGACGTAGCGCGCGGCGGCCAGCATGTGCGGGGCGTCCGGGTCGTCGCCGGCCAGTTTGAGGGCGACGTACGCCTCCACCGTGGTGGACAGTTCGGACGGGCCGCCGTGGAAGGTGGACCAGGTGCCGTCCTCACGTTGCTGCGACCGGATCCACTCGGCGGTGGCCCGGGTCTGCTCCTCGGTGCGGATCCCCAGGAACTGGCGGAGCAGTAAGTCCTCGGCGTCCATGGTGACGTTGGTCTCCAGGTCGCCCTTCCACCAGCCCTCGGAGGACTGCAGCGAGAGCAGGTGGGTGGTGGCGCGGGCCAGGGCCTCCCGCGCGTCGGCCGGCCTCGGGACCGCCTCACCGGCCGGCCGGAGCCGGTCGGTGTCCTCGGGCTGCCGCCGACCCGACCCCAGCAGGGTCGGGGGGCGGTCGCCCACCGCGACCGGCTCGGAATCGTACTCAGGGTCGAGCCGGCCGTCCGCGGTTGCTGTCAACGTAACGTCACCTCTCTCGTACCACCACGAATTCGGCGAGTGCGACGAAGTGCTCGCGCACCTCGTCGCTCATGGGCACCTCGTCCAGGGCGGCGAGGGCAGTCGTGTGCTGGCGGCGGGCCTCCTCCTGGGTCCAGGCCCGGCCGCCGGCCTCCTCGATCAGCGCGGCCCGGTCGGCGAGCTCGGGCTCGCTCTCCTCGCCGCGTCCCTTCGGGTCGGCCAGTTCCTCGGCGAGCCGGCGCGAGGCCGCCCCGCCCTCGGCCAGTGCGGCGGCCACCGGCAGGGACTTCTTGCGCTGGCGCAGGTCCCCCCAGTGCGGCTTGCCGGTGACCTCGGTGGCACCCCAGATGCCGAGCAGGTCGTCCACCGCCTGGAAGGCCAGGCCCAGGTGGTGGCCGTAGCGCTGGAGCGCGTCGGAGACCTTGTCGTCGGCGCCGGCCAGGACGGCGCCGATCGCCGAGGCGGCGGCCAGCAGCGCCGCCGTCTTGCCGCCCTCCATCTCCAGGCACTCCGCGACCGTGACGCTGTCGCGCTGCTCGAAGGCGACGTCCATGGCCTGGCCGTCGATCAGCCGGCGGGTCGCCGTGGTGAGCAGCCGGACGGCCCGCGCGGCGTCGGTGGCGCTGGTGCCGCCGGTCACCGCGGTGTCGAGCAGCACCTCCGTGCCGAGCGTCGCCAGGGCGTCGCCGACCAGGATCGCCTGGGCCGGCCCGAAGACCGTCCAGGCGGTGGCCCGGTGCCGCCGGGTCTCGTCACCGTCCATCAGATCATCATGGAGGAGGGAGAAGTTGTGCACCAGCTCAACGGCGACACCGCCGGGCACCCCCACGTCCTCCGCCGCGCCGGCCGCCCGGGCCGACAGCAGCGCCAGCGCCGGGCGCACGGCCTTGCCGCCGTCGCCCGTCACCGGGGTGCCGTCCCGGTCGATCCAGCCGAAGTGGTAGGCGGCGACGGTGTCCATGGGTGCGGCCAGACGGGCGACGGCGGCCCGTAGCGGCGGGGTGCAGAGCGTACGGCTGCGGGCGAGCAGCTCCGGCACGGAGACAGGTTCGGCGTGCGCCGTGCCTCCGACGGCGAAGCCGGTGCGTGACTCCACGTGCGTTCCCTCTCCCTCGTGGTGCCGGACCGCACGGGGCGGCCGGGTGCTGTCGGTGCGGCTGGCGCCTGATCGTGTGCCGGTGCCGATGGTGCCGGTGCGGCCGGTCGGACCGCTGCCGGTGGTTGCGACGGTACGCCCGTCGGCTCTGGCGGGCTCCCCGGCGGCGGGACCCACCGTCACCTGGGCCACCTCCCGTCGCCGCGGTCCACCGGCGCCCTGGCGCCGGCCGCGGCGAGCACGGCGTCGGCCGCCGCGTGGCCGCTGCGCACGGCCCCCTCCATGGTCGCGGGCCAGCCGGTGGCCGTCCACGAACCGGCCAGCAGCAGGCCGGGAACGTCGGTGCGGGCCGAGGGGCGCAGCGCCCCGTTGCCCGGAGCCGGGTCGAAGGTCGCGGTGCGCTCCCGGGTGACGAAGAAGTCCAGCACCTCGGCCTGTGCCGCGGCCGGCAGCAGCCGGCCCAGCTCGGGCAGGTAGCGGCCGCGCAGCTCGGCGACCGGCAGGTCGATCTCGTCCTGCGCGGCGGACTGCGACAGCGCCAGGTACTGGGCACCCGGGTGGGCCCGGCCCAGCGGGGTGGCGGCCAGGCCGGAGTGCGCGGTGCGGTCGAAGACCCACTGGACCGGGGAGCCGAGCGCGGCGAAGAACGGCCGGCGCAGCACCTCGCGGTCGTAGATCACGTGCACGTTGAGGATCGGCGCGGTGCCGAAGCCGGCCAGCCGCTCCTGCCCGGGGAGCGCGTTCGGGGGCAGCAGCGCGGCCGCGCTGTCCTGGGCGCCGGCCAGCACGACGGTGTCGGCGGTGAGCAGCTCCCCGCCCTCCAGCCGGACGGCGTGCTGCGGCGCGGCCGGCTTCAGCTCGGTGACCTTGGCGCGCAGCAGCACCCTGACGTCGGCCCGCTCCAGCTCGGCGAGCGCCCGGTCGTGGTGGATCGTGCCGAGCGGGACGGCGGCGACGCCGATGTCCGAGGCGCCCGGGTCGGAGAGCAGGCCGGTCTTGAAGACCATCCCGGCGAGCGCCATCGACACCTGGTCGGCCCGGGCGTTCAGGGTCGCGACGCCGACCAGGTCCCACAGCGCGGCCCGGGTGGCGGCGTTCTGCCCGTTGCGGCGCAGCCAGTCGCCGAAGGAGATCCGGTCCAGCGCCGGGTCGGCGAGGTCCAGGGCCCGCAGGGCGAGGGCGCCGCGGACCACCCGGGCGCGGTCGGCCGGGCTCAGGTGCGGGTAGCGGGCGAGGCTGCCCGCCAGGTGCAGGGGCACGGGCAGGCCGGCCCGGCGCAGCCGTCCGAGGGTGCGCACCGGCGCGCCCCCGGTCACGTCCCCGGTCACGGCGAGTACCGGGATGTCGAGCCGGTCCTGGAGGTGGGACAGCCGGGTGGCGCCGAGGCGGTCCAGCAGGCCGCGGTAGGCGGTGCAGCAGCGCAGGTAGACGTGCTGGCCGTTGTCGACGGTCAGCTCGCCGCGCTGGAAGGAGAAGGCCAGGCCGCCGAGCCGGGGCCGGCCCTCGGCGAGGGTGACCCGGTGGCCCGCCTCGGCGAGGCGCAGCGCGGTGGTGATTCCGGCCAGACCGCCGCCGACCACGACCGCGGCCGGGCGCGCGGCATCGGCTCGCCCGGTCATCGGCCGTCCCCCTCGCACTCGGTGGACCGCCCACGGGCGGTCGCGGTGGCCGGCACTCGCCAGGTCGACACGGGAGTGCCCGCACGTGATTCGACGCTGACACAGCGTGACAGAACTGTCGCGAGAATCAAGAACGCCCCCCGGCGAGCCCGGAAAGCGCCACGTAGGCCTTCTCCCAGCCCGGCAGCGAGACCCGGCCGCGCAGCACCGACTCCGGATCGGCGGCGATCCGGCCGAGCAGCCGGTGGTAGATCCCGGCCATCGCGGCGGTACAGGCGCGGCTGCGGCGGTCGAGCATCGGCAGCAGCCGCAGGCCCTCCTCGAAGGCGGCCTGGGCGCGGGCGGCCTCGAAGGCCACCAGGCCGGTGAAGTCCGCGCCGAGCGGCGGCTTGGGCAGGGCGAAGCCCTGCTCGCAGCCGAACCGGACCAGGTCCTCGCCGGGCAGGTAGGTACGGCCGTTCAGGGCGTCCTCGCGCAGGTCGCGCAGGATGTTGGTGAGCTGCAGGGCCAGGCCCAGGGTGTCCGCGTACCGCGCCCCGCGATCGGGGTCGTCGCAGCCGTAGACGCCCAGCGAGAGCCGGCCGATCGCGCCGGCGACGCAGCGGCAGTAGACCTTCAGCTCCTCGTAGGTCTGGTACTCGGCGCCCTTGAGGTCCATCTCGACGCCGTCGATCAGCTCGTCGAAGCCGCCGAGCGGGATCGGGAAGCGCCGGGCCGCGTCGGCCAGGGCGACCTTGATCGGGTCGGTGTCGTCCTCGGCGACCCTCCCGGAGCGGACCTCGTCCACCAGCTCCCGGGTGCGCAGCAGCGCCTCGGCCTTGCGGTCGTCCGGAAGGTCGCCGTCGCCGATGTCGTCCACCCGGCGGGCCAGCGCGTACAGGGCCGACATGGCCAGCCGCTTGGGTTCGGGCAGCAACCGGATGCCGTAGCTGAAGTTGCGTGCCTGCAGCCCGGTGACTGCCTCGCAGTACCGGTACGCCGCCATGACCTGGGCCGACGCCAGTGGTGATGCCGCCACGCGGGCGTTCACCTTCCCTTCGCGAAGATGGCCGCCGCCTTCGCTGCGAGGCGGCGCTTGTCCGGCTTCGCCTGCCGTGCGAGTACGTCGTACCCGGCGTCCTCGACGGCCGCCAGGGCCGCGTAGCCGCCGGCGGTGAATCCCGCCAGGAGCAGTCGAAGCCTCCCCCGAACCGTACCTACCAATGGTGCGCCGCGGTCCAGCAGGGTGCGGGCACGCTCGACCTCGAAGGCGATCAGCTCGCGCACCGCGCCGTTCGCGGACGGGGCGGCGAGGTCGTCCTCGGTGACTCCGAAGCGTTCGAGGTCCTCGATGGGCAGGTAGATCCGGCCGCGGGCCAGGTCCTCGGCCACGTCCTGGAGGTGTTCGACCACCTGAAGGGCGCTGCAGACGGCGTCGGAGAGCTCGACCCGCTCGGGGGTGGAGACGCCCGCGATGGACAGCACCAGGCGGCCGACCGGGTCGGCGGAGAGGGTGCAGTAGCCGATCAGGTCGTCGTAGGTCGCGTAGCGGGCGGTGGTCTGGTCCACCCGGTTGGCCTCGATCAGACGGCGGAACGGCTCGGGGGTCAGGCCGTGGCGGTCGACCAGCGGGACGAGCGCGCTCATCAGCGGGTGGCGGGGGCGGTCGGCCCCGGCCGCGGAGCCGGCGGCGGTGCGCAGCGCGGTCTCGAAGACCCGGTCGAGGTCCCGCTCCAGTCCGTCGAGCAGGGCGAGCCGGAAGGCGGTCTCCTCCGCGGTCGGCGGGCCGGACTGGGCCGAAGGGGTGGCGGGGGGCGTCCGGCCGACCCCGAGCAGGCGCGCGGTGGCGGCCGGGTCGGCCAGGTCGCCGTCTCCGGCGTCGTCGACCAGACGGGCGAAGCCGTACACCGCCATGAGGTCGCCGCGCCAAGCCGCGGGCAGGAAGAACGGGGCGACGGGGAAGTTCTCCGCGCCCGCCTTCTCCAGGGTCTGTCCTGCGGAACCGTTCACCGGCGTATCTCTGGGCTGGGCCGAAGCCGACACTGCTGTCACTCCCCCGTTCTACACCGCTTGGCAGGACCAGCCGGACTCGGACACGCGTCCGAGCGCGGGCGTCACGCACGGCACATCGCCCCCGCGGACACCAGGCTTTCACGCCCGGGCGCCGGGTGAGAAGAGGGCCCCGAGCAAGGCTTGAGCGCCGAGCCCCGTCCGCGGCGCGCCGGGCCCGTCCCGCAACGCGCAGGGCCGGTCCCGGAGGATCCGGGACCGGCCCTGCCGGCGCGGCCGCCTACGGGCGCTCGCCGCGCTCGTAGCGGCGGACGACCTCGTCGGTGGGGCCGTCCATGACCAGCTCGCCGGCCTCGATCCAGATGGTCCGCTCGCAGACCTCGCGGATCGAGTTGTTGTCGTGGCTGACCAGGAAGACCGTACCGGCGGACTTGCGCAGCTCGTCGATCCGCCGCTTGCTGCGCTGCTGGAAGGCCTGGTCGCCGGTGGCGAGGGCCTCGTCGATCAGCAGCACGTCGTGGGTCTTGGCGGCCGCGATCGAGAAGCGCAGCCGGGCGCCCATGCCGGAGGAGTAGGTGCGCATCGGCAGGGAGATGAAGTCGCCCTTGTCGTTGATGCCGGAGAAGTCGACGATCTCCTGGTAGCGCGCCCGCACCTGGGCCGGGGTCATGCCCATCGCCAGGCAGCCGAGGATGACGTTGCGCTCACCGGTGAGCTCGTTCATCAGGGCGGCGTTCACGCCCAGCAGGGAGGGCTGGCCGTTGGTGTAGATGCCGCCCTTCTCGGTCGGCAGCAGGCCCGCGATGGCGGCCAGCATGGTCGACTTGCCGGAGCCGTTGGAGCCGATCAGGCCGACGGCCTCGCCCTTGTACGCGGTGAAGCTGATGCCCTTGACCGCGTGCACCTCGCGCACGCCGGCGGCGCGCTTGCGGCTGATCATGCGGCTCAGCGCCGAGGTGGCGCTGCCCTTGCCGGAGCCGGCGCCGTGCACCTTGTAGACGATGTGCACGTCGTCGACCACGACGGTGGGCTCGCGGGCCACGTCCGGGGCCCGGAGGATGTCGCTCTTGCTCAGATCGGTGTCAGCCACGGCCGTACTCCTCCTCGGCCTTCCAGAAGAAGACGTATCCGACGACGAACATGCCGATGCCCCAGGCGATGCCGGCCACCCACTGGTGCGGCGGCAGGGTCTGGTGCACCGGCTGGTGCGGGTTGTAGATGACCGGCGCGAAGGCGTGCCGGAGCAGGTCCATGTAGACCGACGCCGGGTTGAGCTCCATCAGCGTCCGGACGAAGTGCGGCCAGTGGGTGATCTTGTCCTGGATGCTGAACATCACACCGGACAGGAACATCCAGGCGCGCATCACGAACGGGATCAGCTGGGAGATGTCGCTGGTCCTGGCGCCGATCCGGGCCATCACCAGCGAGATGCCGGTGTTGAAGAGCGTCTGCAGCAGCAACGCCGGGATGATCAGCAGCCAGGTCCGGCCCGGGGTGATACCGGCGGCGAGCACGGTGACGACCAGGACCACCATGGAGATCAGCAGCTGCTGGAGCTGGATCACGGTGAAGGCGATCGGGAGGCTGGCCCGGGGGAAGTGCAGCGCCCGGATCAGCCCGAGGTTGTCGGAGATCGCCCGGGTGCCGGCCTGCACCGCGTTCTGGGTGAACTGGAAGACGAAGACGCCGATGCAGAGCCAGGCGATGTAGGTGTTGTCCGGGAAGCCCTGCTTGCTCGACAGGATCACGCCGAAGACCAGGTAGAACACCGCGCAGTTGAGCAGCGGGGTCACCACCTGCCACAGCTGGCCGAGCTTGGCGTTGGTGTACTGGGCCACCAGGCGGGCGGTGGCGAAGGCCCAGATGAAGTGGCGCCGGGCCCAGAGCTGCTTGGAGTAGGCGAACAGGCCGGGACGGGCGCCGCTCACCGTCAGACCGTACTTGTCCGCAAGCTGCTTGGGGGTCAGGCCCGCGTCCGCCCCCCTGGGGGCCGAGAGGCTGACGGGTTCACTCACTGTCGACACATTCGTCCTTCACGCGGGATCGGTCGGGGCGGCCGGTCGGCGGGGTCCGCCGGTCGTGCGCCGATGGGGATCCACTGGGATCTCGGGGGAGCCGGCCGGTGTGTGGGCACCGACCGAAGCGATCGATCATTCGATCAATGCGATCAGATGACCGGTGGTCGGCCCAGCCTGGTCAGTCGCCAGACGGTACGCCACCGCATGGGCCGCCGCGGACCGCAGGGTTCGCGCCAGCCCGCCCGGAATCCGCCCCACCAGGCCTTCAGCGCCTCCGGGGAGGGGCGGCGGGCCAGGGTCAGCAGGAACCAGGTTCCCAGGTAGAGAGGCACCAACAGGGCCGGAAGGTTCCGCCTCGCGAGCCAGACCCGGTTTCGGGCCACGTTGTGGAAGTAGGTCGCGTGGCGGGCGGGCGAGGTCGTGGGGTGGTGCAGCACCACGTCCGCCCGGTAGTCGATGGCCCAGCCGGCGTCCAGCGCGCGCCACGCGAGGTCGGTCTCCTCGTGGGCGTAGAAGAACTCGCCGGGCAGCTGGCCGGCCTGCTCGAACACCTTGCAGCGCACCGCGCTCGCGCCGCCCAGGAAGGTGGTCACCCGGGACGAGCGCAGCGGGTCGCTGGCGCGCAGCCGGGGGACGTGCCGGCGCTGGGTGGCCCCGGTCTCCGGGTCGGCGATCCGGAAGGAGACGATGCCCAGCTCGGGGTCGGCGGTGAAGGCCTCGCGCAGCAGGCGGGCCGAGTCGGTGCGCGGCAGGTTCCCGTCGTCGTCCAGGAAGAGGACGGCGTCGACCTCCGCGCCGTCCGGGCCGAACAGCTCGATGCCGACGTTGCGGCCGCCCGGGATGCCGAGGTTCTCCGGCAGCTCCACGCTGCGCACGCCCGCCGGCAGCGGGGGCAGCGGCGCGCCCTGGCCGACCACGGCCAGCTCGACCGCGGGGCCCTCCTGGGCGCGGACGGCCTCGATCAGGGTGTTGAGCTCGGCGGGCCGGTTGCCCATCGTGATGATCACGGCGCCGAGGCGGAAGTCGTCCGCGTTCCTCGCCGTACTCATCGCAGCCTGCTCGACAGGACGATGCTCAGCAGGTGCAGCACGGTCTGGAGCATCGCGATCGCCGCCAGGACGACCACCGCGAGCCGGGTGAACAGGAGCCCCCCGTGCACGGTGTCGGCGATCCCCGCCGCCAGGATGAACAGCGAGGCCTCGACCGCGCCGACCAGGCGGTGGAACTTCAGCAGGGAGGCCGCCCGGCGGGCCTTGGCGACGGTGGCCGAGCGCGGCACCGAGGCGCTGTCCTCGACGGCGGTCAGGCCGCTGCGGGCCCGGGCCACGTCCACCAGGTCGGTCTCGGACTTGATCAGGATCGCGCCGAGCGCGGCCAGGGTGCCGAGGAAGGCCCACTCCCAGTGCGAGCCGCCGCCCTCGCGGTGCAGCAGGTCGGTGGCGCGCAGGCCGAGGCCGGTCAGCAAGGCCGCCTCGGACATGTAGTGGCCGACCCGGTCCAGGTAGACACCGGTGAGCGAGGTCTGCCGGCGCCAGCGGGCCACCTCGCCGTCCACGCAGTCCAGCAGCAGGTAGACCTGGATCAGCAGGGCGCCCAGGACGGCGCCCGCGATGCCCGGCACGACCAGCGCGGCGCCGGCCAGGACGCCGGTGAACATCATCAGGTACGTCAGGCCGTTGGGCGTGATCGCCGTCATGGTGGAGAGCACGCGGGTGATCCGCAGCGAGATCTTCCGCATGTACAGGCGCCCGGCCCAGTGCTCGGCGCTGCGGCGCTGGAGCATGCCCTCCGGGTGGATCACCGCCCGCAGTTCCTCGATCGAGGGCCGGCGGGTCAGGTCCACCGGGGGAAGCCCGGCGCCCGCGGTGGAGGGGTCAGCTGTTGACGGCTTGGACATAGTCGGCGTACGCGTCCCTGATTGCGGAAGGGGAGAGGTCGAGGTGTTCGAGGATGGTGAAGCGCCCCGGTCGGGTGTTCGGAGCGTAGTGCACCGCTTCGGTGAACTCCGCCTCGGTGAAGCCGATCTGAGCGGCGGTCACCGGCAGTCCGTGGCTCGCCAGGCGCTCCACGATCTGACCGGTCAGCTCACGCTCGCCCCGCAGGAAGCTGGCGAAGGCGGCGCCGAGGCCGACCTGTTCGCCGTGCTGGGCGGACCGCTTGGGATACAGCACGTCCAGGGCATGCGAGATCTCGTGGCAGGCGCCCGACGAGGGCCGGGTGCTGCCCGCGATGTTCATCGCGATGCCGGACAGTACCAGGGCCTCGGCGAGCGCCGTCAGGAGGTCCTGGTCCTGAATGCTCCCCGGGTGGCGCAGCAGGTTCTCGCCCGCCGAGCGGGCCATCGCCACGGCCAGTCCGTCCACCGGCTCGCCGGTCACCGCGTGCGACAGCTCCCAGTCCGCGCACGCGGAGATGTTGGAGACGACGTCGCCCACGCCGGCCGCCACGAAGCGCGGCGGGGCCTGCCGGATCACGTCCAGGTCGACCACGATGCCGATCGGGCTGGGCACCCCGTAGGAGCCGCGGCCGGCGTCGTTGTCCAGGGTGGAGACCGGCGAGCAGATGCCGTCGTGGGCCAGGTTGGTGGCCACCGCGACCAGCGGCAGGCCGACCCGGGCCGCGGCGTACTTGGCGGCGTCGATGATCTTGCCGCCGCCGAGTCCGACCATCGCGTCGTAGTGCCCGCCGCGCATCGACTCGGCCAGCCGCACCGCGCTGTCCAGGCTGCCGTCGTCCACGTTGTACCAGTCGGCTCCGGGCAGGGCCGGCTCCAGGCGGCGGCGCATGGCCGCACCGGAGCCGTTGCTGATCGCCACCGCGATCCGGCCCGAGGCCGACAGCCGCTGGTCCGCGAGGATGCCGCCGAGCGCCTCCAGGGCGCCCGGGCGGATCTCGACGAACAGCGGCGACGGGACCAGTCGGGTCAGTACCGGCACGCGATCTCCCGCGCCTTCGCCAGGTCGTCGTGGTTGTCGACCTCGACCCAGGAGACCTCGCCGATCGGCTGCACGTCGATCCGCAGCCCCCGGTTCACCATCTCCTGGTAGCCGTCCTCGTAGTACAGCTGCGGGTCGCGCTCGTAGGTGGCGCGCAGCGCGTCGGTCAGGTCGGCGGCGGCGGACGGGTTGATCACCGTCACGCCGATGTACTCACCGCTGGCCTCGGAGGGGTCCATCAGCTTGGTGATGCGGCGCATGCCGGCGGCCGGGTCGACGATGACCTTCATCTCCTCGTCGGCGAGCTTCTTCACCGTGTCGAGGGCCAGCAGGATGCCGGGGGCGGCGCCGCCGTCCACCAGGCGCTGGTTGCCCTCCAGCATGGTCCGCTGGACGGAGGCCGGGTGGACGGTGTCGCCGTTGGCGAGCAGCAGGCCCTCGGCGAACAGATCGCGGGCGCACCACAGCGAGTAGGCGTTGTTCCACTCCTCGGCCTTGTCGTTCTCGACCAGGTGGAGCTTGACGCCGTACTTGCTCTCCAGGGCGTCCTTGCGGTCGTAGACCGCGTCCTTGCGGTAGCCGACGACGATCGCCGCCTCGCGCAGTCCGACCTCGGCGAAGTTGCCGAGGGTGAGGTCCAGGACGGTCCGTTCCCCGTCGACCGGCACCAGCGCCTTGGGCAGGGTGTCGGTGTACGGGCGCAGCCGGCGGCCGGCGCCGGCTGCCAGAACGAGGCCGATCATGCGGGTCTCCTGATCCGTCGTGCTGTGCGCGCGGGCCGTGCCGGGGCAGCGCCACCGGTTCACCCCGAGCCGGTGTTCGACCGGGCCGGGCGGCGGCGCGCCGGTGCCGGCACAGATCCGGGCACCGTGTCGTAAGTGATGGTAGGCGACCGACGTGAGCGGCCCGAACGCGCCCGCAGGCCGGAGGGCTGGGGCCGGGCCGGCGCGGGGCGGGGGCGGGACCGGTGGCGGGGCCGGTGTGGGACCGGCGCGGGGTGGGGTCGGACGGCGGTCGGGCGGTGGTCGGACAGTGGTCGGGTGGTGGTCGGACGGCCCCGGACCGGGTGCCGGGTGCCGCGGCCGTCCGCCCACCGGAGGCGCCGGGCCGGTCGAACGGGATCCGAACGACCGCCGAACGGTTCTGCGAGTTCATGACCCTTTCAGAGACTTCCCGGGCCCATCTCCGCCTGGTTTCCGACTCCCCCGGGCCGTGATCCGCCCGGTTGTGCGTGGAACCCCTGCCGGGTGCCGCCCATACGGCAGACTGGACCCGACGCCGGCGCAGGTGCTCCCGCTGTGTCCGCCGCACTCCGCCCGGTGCGCCGGAGACGCCCGATGCTCCGTTGCTCCCGCTCCCGAAAGAGGCCTCATGCCCCAGAGTCTGCCGACCGACCCGACACACTTCGCCGCCGAGATCGACACCGGGCTCGACGTGGAGACCGACGTGACGGTCGCCCCCCGGGCCACCGGGTCCGCGCCTGCCGGGGCCGAGATCCTGCTGGAACTGGTCGACGACGAGGGCGTCACGATCGGCACCGGCGAGAAGCTCTGGGCCCACCAGCAGCCGGGCCGACTGCACCGGGCCTTCTCGGTCTTCCTGTTCGACCGCCAGGGCCGGCTGCTGCTCCAGCGCCGGGCGCTCGGCAAGTACCACTCCCCCGGTGTCTGGTCGAACACCTGCTGCGGACACCCGTACCCGGACGAACCGCCGTTCGTCGCCGCCGCCCGGCGCACCGCCGAGGAGCTGGGCGTCGCGCCGGCGCTGCTGTGCGAGGCGGGCACCGTCCGCTACGACCTGCCGGACGAGGCCTCCGGGCTGATCGAGCGGGAGTGGAACCACCTGTTCGTGGGACTGGTCACCGCGCCGGTCGAGCCGGACCCGGAGGAGGTGGACGACTTCGCCTTCGTGACCGCGCAGGAGCTGCGGGAGCTGCGGGCGGAGCGTCCGTTCTCGGTCTGGTTCGAGACGGTCTTCGAGGCCGCGCTGCCGGGCATCCGGGAGATCGCCGGGCGGGACTGGTAGTCGGGCCCGGCCGGCTTCCGGTGCGGTCGGTGCGGTCGGTCCGGTCTGTGCAGTCGGTCCGGCCACCTCGGAGCCGGCCGGTCAGTGGGCCGGCTCCGGCGGGACGGGCAGCGAGGCCCAGATGACCTTGCCCCCCTCCCCCCTGCGTTCGACGTCACACGCCCCGCCGGCCTGCAGCGTGACGCTCTTCACCAGCAGCAGGCCGCGCCCGCCGGTGCGCCCGGTGTCGTTCTCCAGCGCCTTCGGCCGGTACGGGTCTCCGTCCTCGACGGAAACCCGCACCCGGGCCGGGCCCACCGACAGCTCGGTGACCACCTCGGGCGACAGCTCGGCGGCGTGCGTCACCGCGTTGCTCACCAGCTCCGAGACGATCAGCAGCAGGTCGTCCACCAGCTCCTGGTAGCGCACCCCGGTCAGCCCCTGGGCCAGCAACCGGTCGCGCACCGCGTGCCGGGTGAGCGGCACCGAGGCCTCGGTGGCGGGCACCGGGAAGCGCCACACGCCCTCGACCGGTCCCGCGCCGGCCGGAGCGCCGCCCGGTCCGGGCCCGCGCCCCCCGAGTCTCGGTTCGGCCTTCGCCGTTCCGCTGATCTGCTCCACGTCCAGCCGCCCTTCGTCCGCGACCCGGGGATCAGGCGATCCGCTGCATGGCGCCCTCGGTCCACAGAGGCTAGGAGAGCCGCCGCGACGGCCGTGCCACCGTCGACAAGTTGCCCGTGTCGGACCGCTTCCGGCCGGAACCGACCACGGGCGGCGTGGGAGTCGACCGGTTCCTTCGCGGACGCCACCGGTTCGGAGGGGATTCGAGCGCGCTCGCCAGCCGTACCAACCTGTGCGGGCGAGGCACCCCGGGCCTGCGGGGGCCCTCGGGACCCTCAGGACCCGGATCGGAGCCTCCGGTCGCGCGACCCCGAGGAAGCGCAGGTGAGAAGCACTCCAGAACCCTGGTAATGTTCTCTCTGTCGCCGAGGGGGCGAGTAAAAAACCCCCGAAGCACACACCCGGTCCGGGTGGCGGAATGGCAGACGCGCTAGCTTGAGGTGCTAGTGCCCTTTATCGGGCGTGGGGGTTCAAGTCCCCCCTCGGACACAGAGAATTCCCCGTGGGAGCCGAAAGGAACCCACGGGGAATTTCCTTTTTGCGGGCCGCCCCTTTTCCCGGGCCGGGCCCGATCGCCGTCACCGGTCGCCATCCCCTGACCGCCGCCCCTGCCGGGCGGTGTGGCGTCGGTCTCCTCGCCGGTCCCACCGGCCCGGAAGCCGGACACGAGATGGCAACAATCGGACAATTTGAGCCCCCTCTGAGGTTTACGCCCGTTTTTGGACCATAAGCTGCTCTCCGTTTGTCCGAAATAACGACCCAAAATCGTAAAAGCACCGATACCACCCGATGAACCACGAGCGAGAGGACCGATACGTTGAGTGAGCCCGAATCGTCGACGGCATCACACCAGAACTACCGCCGATCGCTCGGCACCATCAGCCTGACCGCGGTCGGGCTGGGGTCGATCATCGGATCCGGCTGGTTGTTCGGTGCCGAGCGGGCCGCCAAGCTCGCCGGACCCGCCTCGATCCTCGCCTGGGTGATCGGTGCCGCGGTGGCGCTGACCATCGCGCTCACCTACAGCGAGCTGGGCTCGATGTTCCCCAAGGCCGGCGGCATGGTCCGGTACGGCCAGTACTCGCACGGCTCGCTGGCCGGCTACCTGGCCGCCTGGGCCAACTGGATCGCCATCGTCTCGGTCATCCCGGGCGAGGCCACCGCCTCCGTGCAGTACATGAGCTCCTGGCACTTCGGCTGGGCGCAGGGGTTGTACAACGGCAAGGAGCTGACCCTCAGCGGCGTGGCACTCGCCAGCGTGCTGCTGCTCGTCTACTTCGCGCTGAACTGGTTCGCGATCACGCTGTTCGCCAAGACCAACACCGCGATCACCGTCTTCAAGGTCGTCGTGCCGACGCTGACCGCCGGCGCGCTGTTCTTCGCGCACTTCGACTCGGCGCACTTCACCGACCACGGCGGCTTCGCGCCGAACGGCTGGAGCTCGGTGTTCACCGCCGTCGCGGTCTCCGGCATCGTCTGGGCCTTCAACGGCTTCCAGTCCCCGCTCAACCTGGCCGGTGAGGCCCGCAACCCCGGCAAGTCGCTGCCGAAGGCCGTCATCGGCTCGATCCTGATCGCCCTGGTGATCTACGTCGCGCTCCAGATCGCCTTCCTCGGCGCCATCCCGGGCGGCGACCTGGCTAACGGCTGGAGCAACCTCTCGTACACCTCGCCGCTGGCCGACCTGGCCATCGCCTGGGGCCTGAACTGGCTGGCGATCACCCTGTACGCGGACGCCTTCATCTCGCCGTCCGGCACCGGCATGATCTACGCCGCCACCACCTCACGCATGATCCACGGCGTGCAGGAGAACGGCCACCTGCCGAAGATCTTCGGCCGGGTCGACGCCAAGACCGGCATCCCGCGCCCGGCGCTGGTGCTCAACCTGGCGGTCGCCTTCCTGTTCCTGGCGGTCTTCCGCGGCTGGGGCTCGCTGGCCGAGATCGTCTCGGTGGCCACCGTGATCTCGTACATCACCGGCCCGGTCGCCGTGATGGCGCTGCGCCGCCTGGCCCCCGAGCTGCCGCGGCCGGTCCGGCTGCGCGCCATGCCGGTGATCGCCCCGATCGCGATGATCTTCGGCTCGCTCGTCCTCTACTGGGCCCGCTGGCCGCTCACCGGCAAGGTGATCCTGCTGATGGCCGCCGGCCTGCCGATCTGGGCCTGGTACGAGCTGCGCAAGCCGTTCGCCGAGCTGAAGCCGCACCTGAAGGCCGGCGCCTGGATGGTCGCGTACCTGTTCGTGATGGCCGGCGTCTCCTGGGCGGGCAGCGGCGACTTCGGCGGACACGGGTACCTGCCGGAGGGCTGGGACCTGCTGATCGTCGCCGCGATCGGGCTCGCGTTCTACCGCTGGGGCGTCGCCAGCGCCTGGGCCAACCCCTCGCTGGACGCGGTCCGCAAGGAGATGGTGGGCGCCGAGGGCACCGAGACCGGTGCCGCGGAGGCCTCCCGGGTCTGAGGCCACGTGGGCTGCGGCTCTCGCGGGTCCGAGGTCCTTGCACTCTGAGGCGGCGGCGGGCTCGTGGCGAAGGGCTCACAGGGCTCACAGTGAAGGGCTGGTCGGAATCCTCCGACCAGCCCTTCGGCGTTCGTGGGGACGGGCGGATGGTGTGCCGCGTTCCCGGTGTGGGTCCATTCTGCCGTGGGCGGAGGTCCCGGGGCACCGTCTTCGGGGATGATCTTCGTCGCGGATTCCCCGCCTGGCGTGGTGGCGGGCGGTCCTCGACAGGAGGGCCCGGGCACGAGGGTCGGATCGGCATGAGGCGGGAACGGCGGCTGGACGCACCCACGGGGGGAACTGGCTCGGGAGCTGGTCGGAATGATGGCCGAGGACGGTGCGGCCACCCGGCTGGCGCACAGCCCCGACCTGGCCGAGCAGGCGGCCTGGCGGCGGCTGACCGCCCGGCACGGGGACAGGCTCGCGGAGATCATGGCGGAGCACGGCTGGCCGACCGAGCGCGCCGTCGGTCCGGAGGCCGCCCGGGCGGCTGGACGAGCGGCGCGCGGAGGTCGGCATCGAGCCGTTCGACGAGTACACCGCGCGGTTCGCCCCGAAGTAACCGCCAGGTCCACCGACCCGGCTTGACTCTTGCGCACGGCCGCCCGCGCCGCATTGACTGGCCTCCGGCCGGCACTGCCGGTCAGGGCGGCCGAGTGGATGAGCGGACGAGAGGACGATCGGTGCGGCAGTACGCGGAGTACAGCGACCAGTACATCGGCGGCGAGTGGCGGCCCTCCGGGGACACCGGCTCGATCACCGTGCTGAACCCGGCGACCGAACAGGCGCTCGCCACGGTGCCGGCCGGCGGCACGACCGATGTCGACGCGGCGGTGACGGCGGCCCGCCGGTCGGCGCGCGGCTGGGGCGCGACCACCCGCGAGGAACGACTCGCGCCGCTGACCCGGCTGCGGGACGGGATCGGCGCCGCGCAGAACGAGATCACCGAGACGGTCGTCGCCGAACTGGGCTCGCCGGTCGGCTTCGCCGGGGCCGTGCACGCCGGGTTGCCGCTCGCCGTGGCGAGCTCCTACCTGACGCTGCTCGCCGACCACTCCTTCGAGGAGCGGATCGGCAACTCGGTGGTGCACGCCGAGCCCGCCGGGGTGGTCGCGGCGATCACGCCGTGGAACTACCCGCTGCACCAGATCGTCTCCAAGGTCGTCCCGGCGCTGGCGGCCGGCTGCCCGGTCGTCCTCAAGCCGGCCGAGGACACCCCGCTGGTGGCCCGGCTGTTCGCCCGGCTGGTGCACGAGGCGGGATTCCCGGCGGGCACCTTCAACCTGGTGACCGGCACCGGCGCGGTGGCGGGCGCGGCGCTCGTCGGGCACCGGGAGGTGGACGTGGTGTCGTTCACCGGCTCGACCGCCGTCGGCCGGCAGGTCGCCGAGACGGCCGGCCGGGGGCTGAAGCGGGTCTCCCTGGAGCTGGGCGGCAAGTCGGCGAACGTGGTGCTGCCCGGCGCCGACCTGGCCCGCGCGGTCAAGGTGAACGTCGCCAACGTCTTCGCCAACTCGGGCCAGACCTGCAGCGCGCTGACCCGGCTACTGGTGCACGAGGACCAGTACGAGGAGGCGGTCGCCCGGGCCGAGCAGGCCGCCGGCCAGTACCACCCGGGCGATCCGACCGACCCGCAGACCCGGATCGGTCCGCTGGTCAACGCCCGGCAGCTGGCCCGGGTACGCGGCTACATCGACGGCGCGCTGGCCGAGGGCGCCCGGCTGGTCGTCGGCGGCTCGGAGCCGGTCGACGGGCTGTCCACCGGCTACTACGTCCGTCCGACGGTGCTCGCCGACGTGACCCCGGAGATGACGGTGGCCCAGGAGGAGGTCTTCGGCCCCGTCCTGGCGATCCTCCGTTACCGGGACGAGGAGCACGCCGCCGAACTCGCCAACGGCACCGCGTACGGCCTGGCCGGCGGCGTCTGGGCCCGTGACACCGAGACCGCGGCCGCCTTCGCCCGCCGCCTCGACACCGGCCAGGTGGACCTCAACGGCGGCCGCTTCAACCCCCTCGCGCCCTTCGGCGGCTACAAGAGCTCGGGCCTCGGCCGGGAGCTGGGCCGGCACGGGTTGGAGGAGTTCCTCCAGTACAAGTCGTTGCAGTACTAGGCGGGGCTGACGGCGCCGGGCGGACAGATGACAGATTTCGAAATCTGTTATCTGTTCGCTGTCATCTGTCATCTGTCATCTGTCCGTCGCCTGCCGTCCTCCGTCAGACCAGGTCGACGCCCGGGTAGAGCGGGTACGGGGCGAGCAGGTCGGCGGCACGCTTGGCGGTGGCGTCGCGGAGGGCGGCGTCCAGGGTGTACGAGGCCTTGGACGGGGCGCCGGCGGCACTGGTGGTGGGAGTGGTGGCGCTCAGGACGGTGTGGATCAGGTCGGCGATCTCGTCCATCTCGGCGGTGCCGAGGCCGCGGGTGGTGAGGGCCGGAGTGCCGAGGCGGACGCCGGAGGTGTACCAGGCGCCGTTCGGGTCCCGCGGGACGGAGTTGCGGTTGGTGACGATGCCCGAGTCGAGCAGCGCCGCCTCTGCCTGGCGGCCGGTCAGACCGTAGCCGGAGACGTCGGCGAGGACCAGGTGGTTGTCGGTGCCACCGGTCACCAGCGTGCCTCCGCGGCGCAGCAGGCCCTCGGCGAGCGCCTGGGCGTTGGCGACGACGGCGCGGGCGTAGGCCTGGAACTCCGGGCGGCGCGCTTCCGCGAGGGCGACCGCCTTGGCCGCCATGACGTGCGAGAGCGGGCCGCCGAGCACCAGCGGGCAGCCGCGGTCGACGTGCTCGGCCAGCTCGGACCGGCACAGCACCATGCCGCCGCGCGGGCCGCGCAGGGACTTGTGGGTGGTGGTGGTGACGATGTGGGCGTGCGGGACCGGGTCGTGGTCACCCGTCAGCACCTTGCCCGCCACCAGGCCGGCGAAGTGCGCCATGTCGACCATGAGGGTCGCCCCGACCTCGTCCGCGATCTCGCGCATCCTGCGGAAGTCCACCAGCCGCGGGTAGGCGGAGTAGCCGGCCACGATGATCAACGGGCGGAACTCCCGGGCGGTCTCGCGCAGCGCGTCGTAGTCGATCAGGCCGGTGGCCGGGTCGGTGCCGTAGCTGCGCTGGTCGAACATCTTGCCCGAGATGTTGGGCCGGAAGCCGTGGGTGAGGTGGCCGCCGGTGTCCAGGGACATCCCGAGCATGCGCTGGTTGCCGAGTTCCTGGCGCAGCCGCGCCCAGTCCTGCTCGGTGAGGTCGTTGACGTTGCGCACGGCGGCGCGCTCCAGGGCCGGGCTCTCGACCCGCTGGGAGAGGACGGCCCAGAAGGCGGTGAGGTTGGCGTCGATGCCGGAGTGCGGCTGGACGTAGGCGTGGTCGGCGCCGAACAGTTCGCGGGCGTGCTCGGCGGCGATGCTCTCGACGGTGTCGACGTTGCGGCAGCCCGCGTAGAAGCGGCGCCCGACGGTGCCCTCGGCGTACTTGTCGCTGAGCCAGTTGCCCATGGTGAGCAGGACGGCCGGGGAGGCGTAGTTCTCGCTGGCGATCAGCTTGAGCGAGGCGCGCTGGTCGGCCAGTTCCCGGCCGATGGCGTCGGCGATCCGCGGTTCGACGCCGGCGACCACGTCGAGCGCGCTGCGGAAGGCGGTGTCGGCCGCGACGGAGGCGGTGGTGTGGGGCTGCTGCTGGGCCAAGGCGGTCTCCTGGTGGGGATGACGGGGGCCCAGGCGCTCGGCAACTTCGCGTGAGGTTTCACGGGGCCGCTTCCCGATGGTTGATTCCATCCCTGCGCGCCAGTCGCGGCCCGCCGGAATCCTACCAATACCGGAGGGACTGTGGCGGAGGTCTCAGAATGCGGAACACCAGGTCCGGTATGCGCTGTTATGTCCGTTCTTTTGCAACGCCCGTGTTTCAGCGAAATGAAGCCGCCACATTTCCCGAAACAGTTCACCGGGAATTCCCGGAAGACCCGTCGAAGGTGATTTGCGGAACCTCGGACGCATCCGATCCAATGGCACTCGAACGGCCACCGGGAAACCCCCGGGGGACGTACCGGAAATGCACACCAGCGCACCCTCACCCATGGGGCGGCGAAGAATTCGGGAGTTACGCCTCATGGCAGTGGCCGACACCGCCCCAGTCCCCGCGGCCGGGCCCTCGCCCGTCACCGGACAGCCGCCCGTCACCGGACCCCCGCCCGCCGCGCCGACCCTGCTCCGCCGCGTCCTGCGCGACCGGGTCGGCGCCGCCGCCCTCGCCGTGGTGCTGCTGTTCCTGCTGCTCGCCCTCGGCGCCCCGCTGGTCGCCGCCCTGTACGGGAAGAACCCGGTCGACCACTACGGCCAGAACATCCCGGGCCTGCTCAGCGACAACGGCCTGCCGATGCTGCCGAACGGCGGGATCTCCGGCGACTTCTGGTTCGGCCTGGAGCCCGGCCTCGGCCGGGACGTGTTCACCCAGCTGCTGTACGGCATCCGCACCTCGCTGCTGATCGCCTTCGCGGCCGCCGCGGTGACCACCACCCTGGGCGTGCTGGTCGGCGTCGCGGTCGGCTACCTCGGCGGGATCACGGACCGGCTGTTCGGATTCCTCGCCAATGTGCTGCTGGCCTTTCCGACCCTGCTCCTGCTGCTCGCGCTCAGCCCGGTGATCCAGTCCCGGCTGGTCGATCCCGGCAGCGCGGAACCGGAATGGATGCAGTTCCTGGTGCTGATCCTGGTTTTCTCCGCGTTCGGCTGGATTCCGCTGGCGCTTTCCCTGCGGGCCACCGTCCGCTCGCTCCGGGAAAGGGATTTCGTGCAGTCCGCGCGGGCCCAGGGCGCAAGCCGGTTCCATGTCGTCGTCCGCGAACTCCTGCCGAACGTGCGCTCGCAGCTGCTGGTGCACGCCACCATGGCGGTGCCGACCTTCGTCGCCTCCGAGGCCGCGCTGTCCTTCCTCGGCGTCGGTATCACCGAGCCCGTCCCGGACTGGGGACGGATGATCTCGCGCGGCTCCGAGGTGTTCCAGGCCGACCCCACCTACATGGTGTTCCCCGGGGTGGCGCTGCTGCTGTTCGTCATCGCCTTCAACCTGCTCGGCGACGCCGTCCGGGACGCGCTGGACCCGCGCACCGGCACTGCCCGCTGAATCCTCGTCCCCTCCTCCCAGTCCTCCCCCAGCCCTCCTTCCATCCTCATCCATCACCCCGAGATCCATCACCCCGAGCCCGTCCCGGCGCGATCCGCCGGAACAGTCCGCCGGGACAAGGAGAGATTCGCCATGCGCTGGACCAGACCATCCCTCGCCGTCATCGCCACCGCCCTGCTGGCGACCTCCTGCTCGGCCGGTGCGGGCTCCACCGCCGGCTCCGGGGGCGCCGGCGCCTCCGCCAAGGAGACCTCCCCGCTGACCGCCGTACTCGGCACCGAGCAGGAGAGCGCCGGCCCGGCCCCGGCCGTCCCCGGCGCCCGGGCGGGCGGCACGGTGAACGTGTACAACAGCGTCGAGTTCCGCCACCTCGACCCGCAGAAGGTCTACGCGGGCGCCGGCTACAACGCCTCGCTGCTCTGGGGCCGCCAGCTGACCCAGTACCAGGTCGTGGACGGCAAGGCGAAGCTGGTCGGCGACCTGGCCACCGACACCGGCACCCCGGCCGACGGCGGGCGCACCTGGACGTACCGGCTCAAGCAGGGCGTCGCCTGGGAGGACGGGCAGCCGATCACCTCCCAGGACGTCAAGTACGGCATCGAGCGCACCTTCGGCAAGGGCTACGAGGTCGGCCCGCCGTACTGGCCGCAGTGGCTCACCGGCGAGACCGACTACGAGGCCGCGCGCGCCAAGTACGCGGGCCCGCAGGCCGGAGACCTGGACGCGATCGAGACGCCGGACGAGCACACCGTCGTCTTCCACTTCCCGCAACCGCAGGCCGACGTCCCGTACATGGCCGCGCAGTCCTCCTCCTCGCCGGTGCGCCGCGACAAGGACACCGGCACGGAGTACGACCGGCTGCCGTTCGCGACCGGCCCGTACCGGATCGTCGAGCACGTCCAGAACACCCGCATGGTGCTGGAGCGCAACCCCGCCTGGAAGGCCGAGACGGACCCGATCCGCAGCCAGTACCCGGACAAGTTCGTCTTCACGTACGGCAAGGAGGCGCTCAACCTCAACCAGGAGATCCTCTCCGGGCGGGACGGCGGAGCCAACGCCACCACGGCCTCCGACCCGCTCTCCGCCGAGCTGTACCCCACCACCGAGACCGATCCGAAGGCCAAGGAACTGGTGGCCTCCGGCCGCCGGGGCGCCTTCGTCACCCAGCTGATGATCAACAACCAGCGGGTGCCGGACGTCGAGGTCCGCAAGGCGCTGCACCTGGCGTACCCGCGCCAGCAGGCCCGACAGGTCCAGGGCGGCTCCCGGACCGGCGAGCTGGCCACCACGCTCAGCTCGCCCGCGCTGATCGACTGGCAGAAGTACGACCTGTACCCGGCCAAGCCCGAGGGCGACCCGGAGGCCGCCAAGGCCGAACTCGCCAAGGCCAAGCAGGCGCCCGCCAGCCTGACCTACGGGTACGAGAACACCCCCACCGGGCAGCGCGTCGCGCAGGTGCTGGTGGAGGGCTTCGGCAAGGCCGGGATCACCGTCGTCCCCAAGCCGATCGACCCCAAGGCCTACCTGGACGAGGTGCACCGCGCCGACTCCCCGTACGACCTGTTCGAGGAGACCAGCTCGGTCGACTGGCCGACCCCGTCCACCCTGATCCCCTTCTCCTTCGACGGCCGGGCCGGCAGCGACATCAACTCCGCGCGCTACCGCAACCCCGAGGTCGACAAGGAGATCGACCGGATCAACCAGATCGGCGAGCCGCGCGCCAAGGCCAAGGAGCTGTACGCGCTGGAGCAGACGGTGATGAAGGACGTGCCGGTGCTGCCGTACGCCTATCCGACCGTCAACCAGCTGCGCGGCAGCAACGTCGGCGGGGCGTTCATCCACCCGATCTACGGGACCGTCTCGCTGGCCTGGCTGTACCTGAAGTCCTGAGTGCCGGGGCCCGCTCCCGCTCTCCGCCCGAACGGGCGGGAAGGAGGAGCGGGCCCCTCCTCCGGCCTCCCTCCGGCCTCCCCTTGTCTTCTCCTGTCTTCTCCTTCTTCTCCTGTCTTCTCCGCCTCCTCTGTCTTCTCCGCCTCCCCCGTCACGTCGACCCCGGATCGGCCATGCTCTCCTTCGTCCTGCGGCGGACCGTCCAGGCCCTCGCGGTCCTGATCGCGGTCTCCGCCGCCGCCTTCGCCCTCTTCTACGCCGCGCCGGCCGACCCGGCTCGCGCCGCCTGCGGCCCGCGCTGCGACAGCGGGCAGGTCGCGGCGGTGCGCCAGAGCATGGGTCTGGACCAGCCGCTGCTCACCCAGTACACCGACTACCTCGCCGGGGTCGTCGCCGGGCGCGACATCGGCGACGTGGACGGCTCGACCATCCACTGCGACGCGCCCTGCCTCGGCTACTCCTACCGGCTGCACCAGCCGGTCAGCGAGGCACTGGCGGACCACCTGCCGGTCACCCTCTCGCTGACCGCCGGGGCGCTCGCCGTCCTGCTGGTGTTCGGCCTCGGCACCGGGTTCGTCTCCGCGCTGCGGCACGGGCGGCGGACCGACCGGCTGCTGTCCGCGTTCACCCTGGTCGGCGCCAGCGTGCAGATCTACTTCCTCGGATACGTCGCCCAGTGGCTGCTGGTGTACTCCACCGGGCTGCTGCCGCTGCCCTCCTACACCTCGCCGGCCGAGGACCCGGCCGCCTGGGTCGGCGGGATGCTGCTCCCCTGGTTCGTCCTCGGCTTCGTCAACTCGGCTGTGTTCGCGCGGCTTTCGCGCTCCCAACTGCTGGAGACGATGAACGAGGAGTACGTCCGGACGGCCCGCGGCAAGGGGATGGGACGGTTGCGCGCCCACCTCAAGTACACCTCGCGCGGCGCCGCCGGGCCGCTGGTGCAGCTGATCGGGCTGGAGGCCGGGGTGCTGCTCGGCGGGGCCGTGATCACCGAGACGGTGTTCGGGCTGAACGGGGTCGGCCGGTTCGCCGCGGAGGCCGTCGCGGGGCAGGACCTGCCCGCCGTGGTCGGCGCGGTGCTGCTGGCCGCCTGTTTCATGGTGCTGTTCGTCGCGCTGGCCGACCTCGCGGTGGCCTGGCTCGACCCGCGTGTCCGGCTGAGCTGAGGGGAGCGTTTCGATGAAGTCCACTGTTCCGGGTGCCGGTGACGGCACCGCGTCCGGGGTCGACCGCACCACGCCCGGGGGCGACGGGAGCGCCGCCGAGCCGGTGCTGAGCGTCCGCGACCTGACCGTCACCTTCGCCGACCCGCGCGGCGGCACGCCGGTGACCGCCGTCCGGGGGCTCTCCTTCGACCTCGCACCGGGTGAAGTCCTGGGCCTGGTCGGCGAGTCGGGATCCGGCAAGTCGACCGTCGGGCTCGCCGTCCTCGGCCTGCACGACCCGCGCACCACCACCGTCACCGGCTCGATCCGGCTGGGCGGCCGGGAGTTGGTCGGCGCCGAGGAGTCCGAGCTCCGCGGTGTGCGGGGCGGTGAGGCCGCACTGGTCTTCCAGGACGCGCTCACCTCGCTCAGCCCCTTCCACGGCGTGGGCGCCCAACTCGCCGAGATGTATCGGCTGCACCACCCGGACGCGGGTCGCGGCGAGGCGGCCCGACGGGCGGCCGAACTGCTCGACCGGGTCGGCATCCCGTCGACCCGGACCCGCGACTACCCGCACCAGTTCTCCGGCGGCATGCGCCAGCGGGTGATGATCGCGATGGCGCTGATGAACAACCCCCGGGTGCTCATCGCGGACGAGCCGACCACCGCCCTGGACGCCCGGGTCCAGCGCCAGGTCCTGGATCTGCTCGGCGAGTTGCAGCGCGAGCACGGCACGGCGGTCCTGCTGGTCAGCCATGACCTGGGGGTGGTCGCCGGGACGACGGACCGCACGCTGGTGCTGCGCGGCGGGGTCGAGGTCGAGTCCGCCGCGACCGCCGAGCTGCTGGCCGCGCCGCGGGAGCCGTACACCCGGGCGCTGGTGGGCGCGGCGCTGCGGCTGGACTCCGTACCGGGCACCGCCCTGCCGACGGTCGACGACCCCTCCCCGTCGCGGACCTTCCGGCTGCGAACCGTCGAGCGGGCTGCCGAGCAGCCTCCCGGGCGGACTGCCGGGCGGACTGCCGGGCGAACCGCCGGGCGAACCGCCGGGCGAACCGCCGGGCGAACCGCCGAGCAGCCTCCCGAGCAGGCCTTCGAGCGGCCCGGGCGGTGGCTGGCCGAGGTGGAAGACCTGTCCGTGCACTTCCCCGGACGGCGGCGCTTCCCCGGACTGCGGGCCGAACCGGTCCGGGCGGTCGAGGGGGTCGGGCTGCGGATCGCGCCCGGCGAGACGCTCGGGCTGGTCGGCGAGTCCGGCTCCGGCAAGTCCACCACCTCGCGGGTCCTCGCCGGACTGCAACGACCCACCGGCGGAAGGGTGTTGTACGACGGGCAGGACGTCACCCGGCCGGACCGGGAGCTGCGCAAGCGGCTCAGCCGTGAGATCCAGCTGGTCTTCCAGGACCCGTACGCCTCGCTCAACCCGCGCCGCACCATCGCCCAGACCCTGGACACCCCGCTGCGCCTGCACACCCCGCTGAACCCGGCCGAACGGCGGGACCGCTCGGTCGAGTTGCTGGAGCAGGTCGGACTGACCGCCGGCCACCTGGACCGCTATCCGCACGAGTTCTCCGGCGGGCAACGCCAGCGGATCGGCATCGCCCGGGCGCTGGCCCCGCAGCCGCGCCTGATCATCGCCGACGAGCCGGTCTCGGCGCTGGACGTCTCCGTGCAGGCGCAGGTGCTCAACCTGCTGATGGAGCTGCGCGAACGGCTCGGCGTCGCCTTCCTGTTCGTCTCGCACGACCTCGCGGTGGTGCGGCACTTCTGCGACCGGGTGGCGGTGATGCACCGGGGCCGGCTGGTCGAGTCCACCGACCGGGACCGGCTGTTCGAGGCGCCGCACACCGAGTACACGAGGGACCTGCTGGCGGCGGTGCAATGAGGCGGGCGGCCGGGGTGGTGCGGCGCGGTGCGGGGTGGTGCGGCGCGGGGTGGTGCGGTACGGCGCGGGGTGGCGCGGCGCGGCGTAAAGAGTTGGCGCGAGCACGGCGCCGCAGCTCATGATCGAACCCTGACAGGTCCGATCGGAGAGGCGCAGTGAACATGTCGACCAACGAGCGACCGGCCGTGGACGAGGAGCTCGTCGAGGCGGCCCTGGAGGTGGCCCGGCGGTACGCGCGGGGGGACAACCACACCGTGGCAGCGGCCGGGCGCAACGCCGACGGGCGGATCGTCACCGCGCTGAACGCCTACCACTTCACCGGCGGGCCCTGCGCCGAGCTGGTGCTCATCGGCGCGGCGGCCGGGCAGGGGGCGTACGACCTCACCACCGTGGTGGCGGTCGGCGACCGGGAGCGCGGGGTGATCCCGCCGTGCGGACGCTGCCGGCAGGCGCTGCTGGACTACTTCCCGGAGCTGCGGATCATCGTGGCGAAGGGGAAGGAGCTGCGCAGCGTGCCGGTGCTGGACCTGCTGCCGGAGGCGTACGTCTGGGCCGACCACCAGGACGAGTGAACCGGGGAGGGTGACCCGGTCGGCCGACACCGCCGTTCACGCTTCGTTCGGCTGCGCGAGCGCGGCTCAAGGCGTTAGCGTGCAGGCGATGTGACGTAGGGGACCCATACCTTGCCAGCCGAGGGGACACATTGTCGGACGACCTGCTCATCGCAAAGATCAACCACGGCTTCGATCACCTCGACGCCGACGGCGACGGCCTGCTCACCGAGCGGGACCACGTCCTGATGGGCCAGTCGGTGGCCCGCTCGCTCGGCCACCAGGAGGGCTCGGAGCCGGAGGCCGTGATCGTCCGCGCGTACCTGACGCTCTGGCACGACCTGCACCTCGCCTGGCTGCCCGCCGACACCGAAGCGATCACCCGTGAACAGTTCGTGGCCTCGACCGGGTCGCTCTCCGACGACCCGGAGGCCGCGCGCGACGTCCTCGGCGCGCTCGCCGAGGCCTTCCTCGCCGTCGCGGACGCCGACCGCAGCGGGACGGTGGACGCCGGCGAGTTCTTCGTCTTCCAGCGCGGCCACTTCGCGGGCCTCTCCCGCGACGACGCCGACGAGGCCTTCCGCCACCTCGACGCCGACGGCGACGGCGTGCTCTCGGCCCGCGAGTTCACCGACGCGATCATCGAGTACTGGACCAGCCGCGACCCGGAGGCGCCCGGCAGCTGGTGGACGGGCAAGCCGCCGCACACCTTCTGAGACCGGGCCCGAGGCTCCGTCCGGTGCGTCCGGTGCGTCCGGTGCGTCCGACGGCCGTCCCCGCGCTCGCGGTGCGCGGTGCGCGGGGCGGCCGTCGGATCCGTTCAGCCGCGGGCGGGCGGCCGCGGTGAGTCCGCACGGGCCGGGCTCGCCGCGCGCGGCGAAGGCCCCGGGCGCCGGCTGACGCTCACCACCAGACAGACTCCCGCCACCACGATCGCGCCGCCCGCCAGGGTCGGGCCGGTCAGCGGCTCGGCCAGGATCAGCCAGCCCAGCAGCACCGCGACCACCGGGTTCACGTACGCGTAGGTACCCACCAGGGTCAGCGGGGCGGCACGCAGCAGCCAGGCGTACGCGGTGAAGGCGAGCAGCGAGCCGAACAGCACCAGGTAGGCGAGGGCCAGCCAGGACCGGCCGGAGACCGCCCCGAGGTCCAGTCCGTGCTGCTCACCGCGGACCAGTCCGATGAGCAGGTCACAGAGGCCGCCGGTCAGCATCTGGAAGGCGCTCGCGGCGAGCACGTTGCCCGGCATCGGGATCTTCTTGCTCGCGAAGGAGCCGGTCGCCCAGAGCAGGGTGGCGACGATGATCAGGATCACGCCGACCGGTTTCACCGACCCGCCGATCGCGGGCGCCGACAGGACGCCGAGGCCGACCATCCCGAGCAGCACCCCGGCGAGTTCGGCGGGCTTCGGGCGCTCGCCGCCACCGAAGGCTGTCAGGACCACCATCCAGAGCGGGACCGCGGCCACCAGCAGGGCGGCCAGGCCGGAGGGGACGGAGGTCTCGCCCAGGACCACCAGGCCGTTGCCGCCGGTCAGCAGCAGCACGCCGACCAGGGCGGAGGAGGCCAGCTGCCGCCCGGTCACCTTCAGGCCGGCCGGCCCCTGGCGCACCAGGATGTAGCCGGTCAGCAGCAGACCGGCGGTGAGGAAGCGGGCGGCGGCGGAGAGGAAGGAAGGCATCGTCTCCACGGCGATCCGGATCGCCAGGTAGGTCGAGCCCCAGACGATGTAGACGATGAGAAGGGCCAGCCAGACCGCGCCGCCGAGGCGGGGAGCCGGGCGGGCGTCGGCGAGCGAGGGCGAGGGCGGGGTGGGGGTGGGGGTAGGGGTGGCCTGGGCGTCGGCCTCGGTCTTCGCCGCGGCCGGCTGTGAGGAAGCGGACGATGTCATGCGTGTCCCCCTTGGATGGTGCTGTCCGAACATCCGACATGACAGCGCATGAACGGCCCCGCGCGCCAGTCCGTATCGGCGATCGGACCGCAGGACGTACCGTGGGCGCTTCCCGACGAGGAGGTCGAACCCGTGTCCGCATCCGAGGCGCCCCTGCCGTTCTTCGTGTACGGCACCCTGCGCCGTGGTGGCCGCAATCACGCCGCCCACCTGGCCGGGCGCTGCGCCGACATCCGGCCGGCGGTGCTGGAGGGCGCGGCGCTGCACGAGGGGCCCGGCTTCCCGTACGCGCTGCCGGACGCCACGCCCGGACGCCGGATCACCGGCGAGCTGGCCACCGTACGCCCGGGCGCGTACGCCGGGGCACTGGCGACCCTGGACCGGCTGGAGGACTGCAGGCCGGACGGGACCGGGTTGTACGTGCGACGGCGGATGGCGGTGCGGACGGCGGCGGGCGAGCTGCGGGAGGCCTGGGTCTACTTCGCCGGACCGGCCGCCGAGGCCCGCCTGCGGGAGCGGCCGGCGCTGATCGAGTCAGGGGACTGGGCGGAGAGGTGACGGTAAGGGTGGTGACAGCGAACAGATGACGGCGAACAGAATTCGAAATCTGTTATCTGTCATCTGAAATCTGTCCGCTGTCATTTGTCACCCCGCGAGATCCGGCCCCGCCCGGCCCGCATACCGCCAGGTAGGCTGCCCCGGCCAGCAGCTTCGCTGGATCACTGGTCCGCAGGATCGAACGACGAGGAGCCACCCGGTGCCCGAGCTGCCACCCCCGATCACCGTCGTCGGGATCGGGGCCGACGGCTGGCCCGGCCTCGCCGACACCTCCCGGGCCGCGCTGCGCGAAGCCGAGGTCGTCATCGGCGGCCCCCGCCAACTGGACCTGCTCCCCCGCGACGAGGTCGCCGCCGAACAGGTCCCCTGGCCGTCCCCGCTGCGCCCCGCCGTCCCCGGGCTGCTCGCCGCCCACGCCGGCCGCCGCCTCGCCGTCCTGGCGAGCGGCGACCCGATGTTCTTCGGCATCGGTCGCACCCTCGCCGAGACCGTCGGCCCCGAGCGCCTGCGCGTGCTGCCGCATCCCTCCTCCGTCTCCTACGCCTGCGCCCGGCTCGGCTGGCCGCTGGAGGCCACCGAGGTGGTCAGCCTGGTCGGCCGGCCTCTGGACGCCCTCTCCCTCGCCCTCCACCCCGGCCGCCGGCTCCTGGTGCTCAGCGCCGACGCCGCCACCCCGGCCGCCGTCGCCGAGCTGCTCACCGCCCGTGGCTACGGCACCGCCCGCCTACGGGTGCTCGAACAGCTCGGCGCCCCCGCCGAACGCCACCTGGACGGCCCCGCCGACGGCTGGCCGCACCCGCCGGGCGACCCGCTGAACGTCATCGCCGTCGAACTGGGCGACGGCCCCCGCGGCTCCCTCGTCCCCGGCCTGCCCGACGCCTCGTACGAGAGCGACGGCCAGCTCACCAAGCGCCACGTGCGCGCCGCGACCCTCGCCGCGCTGGCCCCCTCCCCCGGCGAACTGCTCTGGGACGTCGGCGGCGGCTCCGGCTCGATCGCCGTCGAGTGGCTGCGCGCCCACCGCGACTGCCAGGCCGTCAGCGTCGAGCGCGACCACGTACGGGCCGAGCGGATCGCCCGCAACGCGGCCGCGCTCGGCGTGCCCCGGCTCCGTGTGGTGACCGGCCCCGCCCCCGCCGCGCTCACCGGACTCCCCACCCCCGACGCCGTGTTCATCGGCGGCGGCCTCACCGCCCCCGGCCTGCTGGACAGTTGCTGGGACGCGCTGCGCCCGGGCGGCCGGATCGTCGCCAACACCGTGACGCTGGAGTCCGAGGCGCTGCTCGCCGAGTGGTACCGACGCCATGGCGGTGAGCTCGTCAAACTCGCCGTCGCCCACGCCGTCCCGGTGGGCGGCTTCACCGGGTGGCGCCAGGCCATGCCGGTCACCCAGTGGTCCGCCGTCAAGACCGGAACCCCGCACGACACCCCCCAGGAGAACGCCTCGTGACCGTCCACTTCATCGGAGCCGGCCCGGGCGCCGCCGACCTGATCACCCTGCGCGGCCAGCGCATCCTGGCCCGCGCCGAGGTCTGCCTGTACGCGGGCAGCCTGGTCCCGCGCGAACTGCTGGACGAGTGCCCGCCCGGTGCCCGCCTGATCGACACCGCCCAGCTCAACCTGGACCAGATCACCGCCGAGCTGGTCGCCGCGCACGAGGCCGGCCAGGACGTGGCCCGGCTGCACTCCGGAGACCCGTCCGTCTTCTCCGCCGTCGCCGAGCAGATGCGCCGCCTGGACGCGGCGGGCGTCCCGTACGAGGTGGTTCCCGGCGTGCCGGCCTTCGCCGCCGCGGCGGCCGCGCTGAAGCGGGAGTTGACCGTTCCGACCGTCGGCCAGACCGTCATCCTCACCCGGATCGCCAAGCGGGCCACCCCGATGCCCGAGGGCGAGGACCTCGCCACCCTGGGCCGCAGCGGCGCCCTGCTGGTGCTGCACCTGGCCGCCGGCTACGTGGACGACGTGGTCGAGCAGCTGCTTCCGCACTACGGCGCGGACTGCCCGGCCGCCGTCGTCGCGATGGCCAGCCGCCCCGACGAGCTGGTGCTGCGCGGTACCGTCGGCGACATCGCCGAGCAGGTCAAGGCGGCGGGCGTGGTCCGTACCGCCGTCATCATCGTCGGCCGCACGCTGGCCGCCGGGCAGTTCCGCGACAGCCACCTCTACTCGGCGGACCGCGAGCGCCCGCACGAGCCCTGCGGCGCCTGATGCGGCACGTCCTGGTCCTCGGCGGCACCACCGAGGGGCGGATGCTGGCCGCCGAACTCGCCCCGACCGCGAACCGGGTGACCAGCTCGCTGGCCGGCCGCGTCGCCCGGCCGCGGCTGCCCGCCGGGGAGGTGCGGATCGGCGGCTTCGGCGGACCGGAGGGCCTGGCCGACTGGCTGCGCGGCGAGCGGGTGGACGCGGTGGTGGACGCCACCCACCCGTTCGCCGCCGGCATCTCGCGCAACGCCGCCCTCGCGGCCGCCGCCACCGGCGTCCCCCTGCTGGTGCTGCGCCGCCCGGGTTTCACCCGGGTCGACGGGGACCGCTGGATCCCCGTCCCCTCACTCGCCGCCGCCGCGGCCGAACTGCTGCCCCGGCGCGGGGAGCGGGTCTTCCTCACCATCGGCCGACAGGGCGTGGCCGCCTTCGCCCACCTCGACGGGCTCCACTTCCTCGCCCGCTCGGTGGACCCGCCCGAGCCCCCGCTGCCGCCCTCCTGCGAAGTCCTGCTGGACCGCGGCCCGTTCACGGTCCAGGGCGAAGAGGCGCTGCTGCGCACGCACGGAATCGACGTGCTGGTCACCAAGGACAGCGGCGGCAGCGCGACCGCCGCCAAGCTGAGCGCCGCCCGCGGGCTGCGCCTGCCCGTCGTCATCGTGGAGCGTCCGCCGGTGCCGCCGGGCGTACCGGTCGTCCCGGACGTCCCGGGCGCGCTGCACTGGCTGGAGCAACTGCGCTAGCGGGCCCGGTCGTTGCCGCGCCCGGCGACGGCGGTGGCCGTGGCTCCGCCGCGCCCTCGCACGCTCGCCCGGGAAAATTCGCGGGCAGGCCCGTCGAGCGTTCGGGCAGGATGGCCCGATGACCGATGATCAGCGCCCCCAGACCCCCCGCACCGCCGACGAACGCACCACGCTGGCGGGCTTCCTGGACTACCAGCGTGCCACCCTCGCGATGAAGTGCGAGGGCCTCACGGCGGACCAGCTCCGCACCCCGGCGCTGGAGCCCTCCGGACTCACCCTGCTCGGCCTGGTCCGCCACATCGCCGAGGTGGAGCGCAGCTGGTTCCGCAACATCCTCAACAAGGAGGACGTGCGCGGTTTCTGGGGCCGCCCCGACGGCTCCTTCGCCGAGTTCGACGTCGAGACCGCCGACCCGGACGAGGCCTTCGCCATCTGGCGCCGCGAGTGCGACCACGCCAGGGAACTCGTCGCCGCCGCGGAGTCGTTGGACGTCCTGGGCCACTACGGCGAGGAGGTCTTCTCGCTCCGCTGGATCCTGACCCACATGATCGAGGAGTACGCCCGCCACAACGGGCACGCCGACCTCCTGCGCGAGCACCTCGACGGCACCACCGGCGAGTAGTCCGGGCGGGACCGGAAACCGGCATCGCGCGGAAGGAGCCGACAGGACGTGCGGACTCGCCAGAAGGAACGCGACACCCCCGGGCCGTCCGAGCCCTGGAACGAGATCGTCCCGGGGCTCTGGATGGGAGGTCACTACTGCACGCCGCCCGGCGGCGATCTGGAACTCGTGGCCGTCCAGGGCGAGTTCGACCTGGTGGTCAGCCTCTTCACGCTTCCGGGGCACGGGCCGGCACCGGGGGTGGAGCACGTCGTCCGGGAGGTGCCCGACGGCCCGCTCTCGCCCGGCCAACTGCTCGCCGTCCAGGAGGCGGCCGAGCTCACCACGGCCGCCGTCCGGCGGGGCCGGCCGACGCTGGCGCGCTGCCACTCGGGCTACAACCGCTCGGGCCTGGTGGTGGCGCAGGCGCTGGTCGACCTCGGGTACGGACCCGGCGAGGCGGTGCGGCTGATCAGGGAGCGGCGGTCGCCGTGGGCGCTGAACAACCCGGTGTTCGTGGACTACCTGAACACCGGGCTGGGGGTTTCCGCGCTGCTGGCCGGCCTCGACGGGTGAGGCCGGCCGGCGACGCGACGACCGGATGCGACGACCGGCGCGAAGACCGATCGTGACGATCCGTCAGATGTCGCGGAAGGTCTCGATCCGGGCGCCGATGGAGTTCAGGCGCTCGGCAAGGTCCTCGTAGCCGCGGTTGATGACGTAGACGTTGCGCAGGACGGAGGTGCCCTGGGCGGCGAGCATGGCGAGCAGGATGACCACGGCGGGACGCAGGGCCGGCGGGCACATCATCTCGGCGGCGCGCCAGCGGGTGGGACCCTGGACCAGCACGCGGTGCGGGTCGAGGAGCTTGACGTCGGCGCCGAGCCGGGTCAGCTCGGTCAGGTAGATCGCGCGGTTGTCGTACACCCAGTCGTGGATCATCGTGGTGCCGTGCGCGGCCGCGGCGATGGCGGCGAAGAACGGCACGTTGTCGATGTTGATGCCGGGGAACGGCATCGGGTGGATGGTGTCGATCGGCGCGGTCAGCTTGGAGGGGCGCACGGTGAGGTCGACCAGCCGGGTGTGGCCGTTGTGGGCCGGGTACTCGGGGGTGCGGTCGTAGTCGAGGCCCATGCCCTCCAGCACGGCGAGCTCGATCTCCAGGAACTCGATCGGCACCCGGCGGATGGTCAGCTCGGAGGAGGTGACGACGGCGGCGGCCAGCAGGCTCATCGCCTCCACCGGGTCCTCGGCCGGGGTGTAGTCGACGTCGCCGGTGATCTCCGGGACGCCGTGCACGGTGAGGGTGGTGGTGCCGATCCCCTCGATCCGGACGCCGAGCTTCTCCAGGAAGAAGCAGAGGTCCTGGACCATGTAGTTGGGCGAGGCGTTGCGGATGACACTGACGCCGTCGTGCCGCGCGGCGGCCAGCAGGGCGTTCTCGGTGACGGTGTCCCCGCGCTCGGTCAGCACGATCGGGCGGTCCAGCGGGGCGCCGGGCTCGACCGAGGCGTGGTAGGCGCCGCCGGTGGTGGCGACCTCCAGGCCGAAGCGGCGCAGCGCCGTCAGGTGCGGCTGCACGGTGCGGGTGCCGAGGTCGCAGCCACCCGCGTAGGGGATGGCGAAGCGCTCGGCACGGTGCATCAGCGGGCCGAGGAACATCAGCACGCTGCGGGTGCGGCGGGCCGCCTCGACGTCCATCGCCGCGAGGTCCAGCTCGGCGGGCGGGGTGAGTTCGAGGTCGCGGCCCTCGTTGATCCAGCGGCTCTTGACGCCGATGCTGGTGAGCACCTCGAGGATGCGGTAGACCTCCTCGATCCGGGCGACGCTGCGGATCGTGGTGCGGCCGGTGGTCAGCAGCGAGGCGCAGAGGATCGCCACGCAGGCGTTCTTGCTGCTGCGGACGTCGATCGCACCGGAGAGTCGGGTGCCGCCGGCGACGCGCAGGTGCATCGGGCCGGAGTATCCGAGGGAGACGATCTCGCTGTCGAGGGCTTCGCCGATGCGGGCGATCATCTCAAGGCTGACGTTCTGCTTGCCCTGTTCGATGCGGTTGACCGCGCTCTGGCTGGTTCCGAGAGCCTCTCCGAGTTGCGCCTGGGACCAGCCACGGTGCTGACGCGCGGTACGGATGAGGGTGCCGATACGGGTGAGGTAGTCGCCTGTCACTCGCCAGACGATATCTCATGGTTGAGATGACGGCAGACCTGGGGCCGACCCTGGTGATCCATTTGTCCGTTTCTCACCCCGTATGGCCGTCAGTTCTTCACATCACCAGGCGATGTTGTCACGCGTCCGTGACACTCGTGACATCGTCACGGCTCCGGCCGCTCCCGGCACGACACGCGGCCGCTCCCTCCCGATGCCCGGCCGCGTTCACGCCCCCAGCGGCTCCGCCCGCCCGACCACGGTGCCCGCGCGGTCGATGCAGATGACGTCCACGGCGACCGGCGAGCCCGACAGCACCCCGAGCGCCGTGGCCCGGGCCGCCTCGGCGACCAGGTCCCCGAGCGGCACCCCGGCCGCACGGCACAACTGCACCGCCTCCAAGGCCGTGTTGGCCCCCGCGACCGCCCCGGCCAACACCTCGTCCGCACCGCCGCGGCGGGCCAGTTCGGCCAGGTAGCCCTTGTCCACCTGGGAACGCGCCGAGTGCAGGTCGAGGTGGCCGGCCGCGAGCTTGGACAGCTTGGCGAAGCCGCCGGCGATGGTCAGCCGGGGCACCGGGTGGCGCTTGAGGTACTTGAGCACGGCACCGGCGAAGTCGCCCATGTCCAGCAGCGCGTCCTCGGGCAGCCCGTGCTCCGCGACCGCGACCTTCTCCGAGGTCGAACCGGTACAGCCGGCCACGTGGGCGCGCCCCGCCGCCCGGGCCACGTCCACGCCGCGGCGGATGGAGTCGATCCAGGCCGAGCAGGAGTAGGGGACGACGACCCCGGTCGTGCCGAGGATGGACAGGCCGCCGAGGATGCCGAGCCGGGGGTTCCAGGTGGAACGGGCGATCTCCTCGCCGTGGTCGACCGAGATCTCGACCACCACGTCCCCGCCGTCACCGTGCGCGGCGGCCACCTCGGCGACGGCGTCCCGGATCATCTGCCGGGGCATCGGGTTGATCGCGGGCTCCCCGACGGGCAACGGCAGTCCGGCCTTGGTGACCGTTCCCACCCCGGGGCCCGCCCGGAACACCACCCCGGTGCCGGGCTCACCGGACCGTACGGTCGAGCGGATCAGGGCGCCGTGGGTGACGTCGGGGTCGTCGCCCGCGTCCTTGACCACTCCCGCCATGGCGGCGGTTCCTCCGCGGCCGCGGGGCCCGGTCCGGCCCCCTGCTCCGGTCCGCTCCCCTGCTCCGGCCGACTCCCCGGCGGCCGGCCCCTCGACGGTCAACTCCTCGGCGGCGAGGGTGAAGGCGGGCTGCTGCCCCTTCGGCAGGGTGATGACCACCGGGTCCGGGAACTCGCCGGTGAGCAGCGCGGTGTAGGCCGCCTTGGTGGCGGCGGTGGCGCAGGCGCCCGTCGTCCAGCCCGGCCGCAGGCCGCTGCTCTTCAGCTGGCCCGCCCGGCCTCCCGTTCCGGCCCCGGCGACGGCCCTGGGCCCGGACCCGGTTCCCGCCCCGACTCCCGCTGCGGTCACCTGTGCCCCGTTTCCGACGGCACCCGTGCCGTCCTGCTCCATTCGGGCGGCCGCGCCGGCCGCCGCCGTCGATCTTCCCCCACCCCGGCCGGTCGGGGACCGACCGGGGTGGGCCCGTGAGGGCCGGTGGACGAGCTACGGAGGAACGGTGCCCCGCGTTCCCGAAGAGTTCTCCGCACGGGCCTCGCCCACCGCGCCTACCAGTGAGTAATCTGGCGGTCCGCCAGAAGCGGGTTCATGACACACGTGGGCCCGGTCGGGGGTCGACTGCCCCGCCGGGCCATCAGTATGTGGGGGTTTTTGTGGCAGGGATGAGTCGGCGTACGTTCCTCACCGGTACGTCGGTGGCCGCCGCCTGGTCGGCCTTGTCGCTGGGCGGCGCGCAGTTCGCCTCGGCCGCGGCTCGCGATCAGGCGCTGGCGACGACGGCCGCGCGGGCGGTCAGGGTCACCGGGACCACACTGGAGCAGGTGGCCACGCCGGTCGGTGCCGGCGCCTACAAGCGACTGGCGGCCGGGGCGGGCTGGCCGCTGGTGGTCCGCGGCGACCTGGCGGCGGGGAGCACCGGACGGGACGACCGCCGGACCGGCCTGGCCAGCTTCGTCCAGTTCAGCGACCTGCACCTGGTGGACACCGAGTCCCCGGTGCGCTTCGAGTACCTGGCCAAGTTCAACGGCAGCGCGTACCGGCCGCAGGAGGCGCTGAACGCCCGCGGTGTCTCGGCCCTCGTCGAGCGGGTCAACTCGCTCGCCGGCGGCCCCTACACCGGCATGCCGTTCAGCATGGTGATGGCCACCGGCGACAACACCGACAACCACGAGCTCGCCGAACTCGACTGGTACCTCAAGGTCATGGGCGGCGGCCGACTGGCCCAGAACACCGGTGACCCGAGCCGCTACGAGGGTGTGCAGAACTCCGGCAGCGCCACCTACTGGAACCCCGAACTCGCCTACAGCGACGGCTACAAGGCGAAGGGCTTCCCGCAGATACCGGGGTTCCTGTCCGCCGCCGGACGCCCCTTCGACGCGCCGGGCCTGCGCACGCCCTGGTACACGACGGTCGGCAACCACGACGACAGCATCGAGGGCTCGCTGCCGGACCTCGGCCTGCTGAACGACCTGTACGCCGGCCAGTACAAGCTGGAGGGCTGCGACGACGCGACCGCCGCCCAGCTGATGGACTCGCTGCGCCGCGACCCGGCCGGCGCCGTGCTGCTGCTGGCGAAGCTGATCGCCACCGGCGACCTGGTGCGCAAGGTCACGCCGGACGAGCGGCGCCGGCCGTTCACGCTCAAGGAGTTCGTCAAGGCCCACCTGAACCCGGCCGTCACCGGCGCCGGCCCGTACGGGCACGGCTTCACCTCGGACATGGCGAACAGCGGAAAGCTCTACTACACCTTCCGCATCTCGGAGAAGGTGGTGGGCATCAGCCTGGACACCACCAACCAGGCCGGGTTCGCCGACGGTTCGCTGGGCACCGCGCAACTGCGCTGGCTGGAGCAGCAGTTGCAGGCGCACAGCGGGCACTGGTACGACGCCGACGGGCGCAAGGTGACCGGTGGAAGCACGGACGAGCTGGTCCTCGTCTTCAGCCACCACACCAGCGGCACGATGGGAAACCTGCTGCCGGACCCGCGCAACATCTTCGAGAAGCGGCACGACGGCAACGAGCTGGTGGCGCTGCTCCAGCGCTACCCGAACGTGGTCGCCTGGGTGAACGGGCACACCCACATGAACAAGATCACGCCGCACGGCCACGCGGTGCCGGAGCGGGCGTTCTGGGAGGTCAACACCGCCTCGCACATCGACTACCCGCAGCACGGGCGGATCATCGAGATCGCGGACAACGGGGACGGCACGCTGTCGCTGTTCACCACGCTGATCGAGTCCTCCGCGCCGTACGGGACGGACTTCGGCAGCGCCTCGGACGCCAACCTCGCGGCGCTCTACCGCGAGCTGTCGTACAACGACCCGAACGGCCGCCCGACGGCGCTGCTGGGTGCGGGCGGGGACCACAACACCGAACTGCTGATCACCAAGCCGACCCGCTGACGGCCGGACGGGGAGACTGGGGACGGGGGACGGAGGGACGGGGAGAGGGGCGTCGGCCGACCGACGACGGCCGACAGGTGACGGCCGACAGGTGACGACTGACAGACAACAGCGAACAGATGACAGCGAACAGATTTCATCATCTGTTCGCTGTCATCTGTTCCCCGTCACTCCTCCGGGTAGCGCCTCGGCGTCCAGACGACCTCCACGCCGCCGCCCCGCTCGACCGCCCGGGTCTGCGAGGAACCGATCAGCAGGATGGTCCGCATGTCGACCAGCGCCGGGTCCAGCTCGCCGAGCCGGACGATCCGCACCCGCTCGGTCGGACCGCCGACGTCCCGCGCCATCACCACCGGGGTCTCCGGCGCCCGGTACTCCAGCAGCAGGTCCCGGGCCAGCCCGACCTGGGTGGTGCGGGACTTCGAGCCCGGGTTGTACAGCGCGAGCACCAGGTCCGCCTCGGCCGCGGCGCGCAGCCGCTTCGCCACCACGTCCCAGGGCTTGAGCCGGTCCGAGAGGGAGATCGTCGCGTAGTCGTGTCCGAGCGGCGCGCCGGCCCGGGAGGCGGCCGCGTGGGCGGCGGTCATCCCGGGGAGCACCCGCACTGGGATGTCGCGGTAGGCCTCCTCGCAGGCGACCTCCAGCACCGCGGTGGCCATCGCGAACACGCCCGGGTCCCCCGAGGAGACCACCGCGACACGGTGCCCGCGCCGGGCGAGGTCCAGGGCGAACTCGGCGCGCTCCGACTCCACCTTGTTGTCCGAGCCGTGCCGCTGCTGTCCCGGCCGCTCCGGCACCCGGTCCAGGTACGTGGTGTAGCCGACCAGGTCGGTGGCCTCGGACAACGCGCCGCGCGCCTCGGCGGTCAGCCAGAGCGGTCCGGCCGGCCCGGTGCCGACCACGGTCACGCTCCCCGTGCCGTCCGACAGCCGGACCTCCGGCTCCAGCGGCGCCACCCTGCTCGGCAGCACCGCGACCGAGAAGTACGGCACCGTCTCGTCGTCGACCTCCGCGAGCGGCGCCACCCGCTCCCCCGCCATGAAGGCCCGCTCCACGTACTGGGCGTCCGCCAGCCGTCCCGACCGCTCCAGGGCCCGGCGGACGGTCGGGAAGGTGCGCCCCAGCTTCATGATCACGGCGGAGTCGGCGGCCGCGATCCGCGCCGTCAGCTCCTCCTCGGGCAGCGTGCCGGGGATGACGGTGAGCGTCTCCTCCGCCTCGGTCAGCGGCCTACCCAGCCGGGCGGCCGCCGCGCTGAGCGAGGTCACGCCCGGCACCACCTCGGTCGGGTAACGGTGCGCGAGCCGCTTGTGCATGTGCTGGTAGGAGCCGTAGAACAGCGGGTCGCCCTCGGCGAGGACCACCACATCGCGCCCGGCGTCCAGGTGGGCGGCCAGCCTGGCGGCGGCCTCCTCGTAGAAGTCGTCCAACGCCCCGCGGTAGCCGCCGGGATGGTCGGTGGTCTCGACGGTGAGCGGATAGACCAGCTTCTCCTCGATCTGACCATCCGTCAGATAACGCTCCGCGATCGAGCGCGCGATGGAGCGGCCGTGCCGGGCGCTGTGGTACGCCACCACGTCGGCCTTGCCGATGAGTTCGGCGGCCCGGACGGTCACCAGCGACGGGTCGCCCGGGCCGAGCCCGACGCCGTACAGCCGACCCGTACTCTTCTGATCGTCCGTCACTCTACTTCGCTCGCAATCGCGTTGATGGCGGCGGCGGCGATCGCGCTGCCGCCGCGCCGGCCGCGCACCACCAGGTGCTCCAGGCCGGACGGGTGCTCGGCCAGAGCCTGCTTGGACTCCGCGGCGCCGATGAATCCGACCGGGACGCCGATCACCGCGGCCGGTCGCGGCGCGCCCGCCTCGATCATCTCCAGCAGCCGGAACAGCGAGGTCGGCGCGTTGCCGACGGCGACCACCGCGCCCTCCAGTCGGGGCAGCCACAGCTCCATGGCCGCGGCGCTGCGGGTGTTGCCCATCGCGCGGGCCAGTTCGGGAACCGACGGGTCGGTGAGGGTGCAGATCACCTCGTTGTCGGCGGGCAGCCGCTTGCGGGTGACACCGCTCGCGACCATGTTGACGTCGCAGAGGATCGGCGCACCGGCGCGCAGCGCGGCGCGCGCGGAGGCGACCACGCCGGGCGAGTACACCAGGTCCTCGACCAGGTCGACCATCCCGCAGGCGTGGATCATCCGCACCGCGACCTGGGAGACGTCCGCCGGGAGGGCGGCCAGATCGGCCTCCGCGCGGATGGTGGCAAAGGACTGGCGGTAGATGGACGCGCCGTCCTTCTCGTACTCGATCACTTCGTGGTCCTCCTGGCCTCGGCGACCGCCTCGGCCATCTCCTCGTTCGTCACGTCGGCGGCCGTCGCGCCGACCGCCGCACCGTTCACCGCCACTCGGTAGCCGCGCCCCGTGGCGAGCACGTCCACCCACCGCCCGGCCGGGTGGCCGCAGCGCCGTTCACAGCCCGACCAGTGGACCGGAAGTCCGGCACCCGCCGGACCGACGGCACCGGCGACACCGGCGTCCAGCGCCCGAGCCCCGTCCGCGCGGACGTCGGCCCGCGACTTGGCGCAGCCCGGCAGCCCGGTGCAGGCGGTGGCCCGCTCCCACGGCGAGCCGGGCTCGGTGCGGAACCCGGCCTCGGCGAGCGCGGGCAGTCGCCCGGCCGGCGCGCCGGGCAGCACCACGCCGCGCCAGGGTGTCAGTCGCAGCTCGCCGGCCGAGGCGGCGACCAGCGCCCGCCACTGCCCGGCGTCCGCCCGGCCGAACCGCAGCCCCACCGAGAGCCCGCCGGGCAGCGCGCCGACAGCGGGCGCCGTACCGGCGAAGGCCGGCAGCGGCACCGAGCCGGGCGGCAGCAGGTCGGGCACCTCGCGCAGGTGCCAGGCCTGGCGACCGTTCGTCCGCAGCGCCGCCAGGAAGGAGCGGGCCGCGTCCAGCACGGCCGTGACCTCCTGTCCGGCCGCGACCGGGTGTCCGAACCCGTCGCGCCCGAGGCGCAGCAGCCGGGTGCCGTCCGGGCGTGCGATCAATGTCACATCGGCTTCGAGCGCGGCGACGTCGCCGCGCCCGTCGTCCAGCGCGAACAGGAACTTGCCGGAGAGCCCGGCCGCCCAGTCGCTCGCGCACAGTCTCGCGTCCAACTCCCGCACCCAGGCCTGCACATCGGCGTGACCGGCGGCCGCCTCGGCGGCGTCCAGCCCGGCCGCCGGCGAGGCGACGATGTTGCGGACCCGCTCGTGGGTGTCCGAGGGCAGCAGTCCGACGACGCGCAGCCGGTCGGCGAGACCGGACGCGCAGTGCGGAGCCAGGCCGCGCAGCTGGACGTTGCCGCGCGAGGTGGTCTCCAGCCCGCCGTCGCCGAGGGCCTCGGCCGCCTCGGCCAGCGCAAGTGCCTGACGGTCCGTCAGGAGTCCGCCGGGCAGGCGGATTCGGGCCAGGGCGCCGTCGTCGGCCGCATGCAGACGAAGCGCTCCGGGGCAGGCGTCCGCACGCCCCCGGTCGGGCACCTCCCGGTCGGGTCCTGCGGCGCCCGGCGCGGTGGCGTCGGGTGTCGGTGGCATGGCGGCGAGCATACAGATGATCCGATCGCTTGCCTCCGTTCACCGCGTCACACCCGGGCTCCGCACCCCGCCGCGAGTGCCGAGGGTCCGAAAGCTCGCTCTCCCCCAGGTCAGCCGCAACCCGTACGATGCTGGCGGGCGGTCCTCGCGGACCGTCCGCACGCCAGCGACGGCGCAGGGGAGGAAACCGGTGCGAACCCGGTGCGGTCCCGCCACTGTGACCGCGGTTCACCGGTAGACCGGTCGGCCGCGGGAGCCAGGAACTCCTGCCGTCCTCCACCGGCCCGGGGCGCGGACCCCGAGGAAGGCAGAAATGTCCCAGCGCTGTCGCATGCCCGCGCCCGCGTCCCCGGCCGCCGTCACGGCTGCTCCGACCGCCGTCACGGCTGGTCCGGCCGCCGTTCCGACCGCCCCGGTCGACCGCGCGGCCGTCCCGGCCGACGCCACCTCGGCGGCCGCCCCGGCCCAGTTCCCGGCCACCCTGGCCATCCTCGAGGCCGGGAGGGCCTTCGCATGATCCTGCTGCTGTCGACGTCCGACACCGACCTGCTCAGCGCCCGTGCCTCCGAAGGCCCGGTGCGCTACCGCCTCGGCAACCCCGCCCGGCTCGCCCCGGAGGACCTGCCCGGTCTGCTGGAGGGCACCGAACTCGTCGTGGTCCGGCTGCTCGGCGGGCGCCGCGCCTGGCAGGAGGGCCTGGACGCGCTGCTGGCCGGCCCCCGCCCGGTCATCGTGCTGACGGGCGAGCAGGCCCCCGACGCCCAGCTGATGGAGCTGTCCACCGTCCCGGCCGGCATCGCCGCCGAAGCCCACGCCTACCTGGCCCACGGCGGCGCGGCCAACCTCGCCGAGCTGGGCTCCTTCCTCTCGGACACCGTGCTGCTGACCGGCCACGGCTTCGCCCCGCCCGCCTCCGCCCCGGCCTGGGGCCCGCTGGAGCGCGAAGCCCGTACGTCCGAGGGCCCGACGGTGGCGGTGCTCTACTACCGCGCCCACCACATGAGCGGCAACACCGCCTTCGTGGAGACCCTCTGCCGGGCGATCGAGGAACAGGGCGCCCAGGCCCGGGCCTACTACTGCGCCTCGCTGCGCGGCGCCGAGCCCGAGCTCCTGTCAGCCCTCGGCGAGGCGGACGCGATCGTCACCACCGTGCTCGCCGCCGGCGGCACCCGCCCGGCCGACGCCCAGGCCGGGGGCGACGAGGAGGCCTGGGACGCGGGCGCGCTGGCCGCCCTCGACCGCCCGATCCTCCAGGCCCTGTGCCTGACCTGGTCGCGCGCCCAGTGGGAGAGCAGCGACGACGGCCTGTCCCCGCTGGACACCGCCACCCAGATCGCGGTGCCGGAGTTCGACGGGCGCCTGATCACCGTCCCGTTCTCCTTCAAGGAGCTGGACGAGGACGGCCTCACCGTCTACGCCGCCGACCCGGAGCGCGCCGCCCGCGTCGCCGGCACCGCCGTCAAGCACGCGCGGCTGCGGCACGTCCCGGCCACCGAGCGCCGGCTCGCCCTGGTGCTGTCCGCGTACCCGACCAAGCACGCCCGGGTCGGCAACGCCGTCGGCCTGGACACCCCGGCCAGCGCGGTGCGGCTGCTGGAGCGGCTGCGCGCGGAGGGCATGGACCTCGGGAACGACCTCCCCGCGTTCGACGACGGCGAGGGCGGCCACGAGGGCGACCCGCTGATCCACGCCCTGATCGCGGCCGGCGGCTACGACCAGGACTGGCTCACCGAGGAGCAGCTGGCCCGCAACCCGGTGCGCATCCCCGCCGCCGACTACCGCCGCTGGTACGCCACCCTCCCGCAGGGCCTGCGCGAGCAGGTCGAGGAGCACTGGGGCCCGGCCCCCGGCGAGCTGTACGTCGACCGTTCGCAGAACCCGGACGGCGACATCGTGCTGGCCGCGATCCGCTCCGGGAACCTGCTGGTGCTCATCCAGCCGCCGCGCGGCTTCGGCGAGAACCCGGTCGCCATCTACCACGACCCCGACCTGCCGCCGAGCCACCACTACCTGGCCGCGTACCGCTGGATCGAGGCCGCGCAGGAGGACGGCGGCTTCGGCGCCCACGCCGTGATCCACCTCGGCAAGCACGGCAACCTGGAGTGGCTGCCCGGCAAGACCGCCGCGCTGTCCGCCGAGTGCGGCCCGGACGCCGTGCTCGGCGACCTGCCGCTGGTCTACCCCTTCCTGGTCAACGACCCGGGCGAGGGCACCCAGGCCAAGCGCCGCGCCCACGCCACGCTCGTCGACCACCTCGTGCCGCCGATGGCCCGCGCCGACTCCTACGGCGACATCGCGCGCCTGGAGCAGCTGCTGGACGAGCACTCCAACATCGCCGTGATGGACCCGGCCAAGCTGCCGGCGATCCGCGCCCAGATCTGGACCCTGATCCAGGCCGCCAGGCTCGACCACGACCTCGGCCTGGCGGAGCGCCCCGAGGACGACGGCTTCGACGACTTCCTGCTGCACGTCGACGGCTGGCTCTGCGAGGTCAAGGACGCCCAGATCCGCGACGGCCTGCACGTCCTCGGCCAGGCCCCGGCCGGCACCGACCGGGTCAACATCGTGCTCGCCATCCTGCGCGCCCGGCAGATCTGGGGCGGCGTCAGCGCGCTGCCCGGCCTGCGCGAGGCGCTCGGCCTGGACGAGGCGGCGCTCACCCTGGGCGCCACCGACGCGGCCGAGGCCAAGGCCCGCGCCCTGGTCGAGGCGATGGAGGCGCAGGACTGGGCGCCCGAGGCGGTCGAGAAGGTCGCCGCGGGCTTCCCGGAGGCGGTCGGCGAGGTGCTGACCTTCGCCGCCACCCAGGTGGTGCCGCGGCTGGCCGCCACCACCGACGAACTGGACGCCGTGCTGCACGCGCTCCAGGGCGGCTTCGTGCCGGCCGGCCCGTCCGGCTCGCCGCTGCGCGGCCTGGTCAACGTCCTGCCGACCGGCCGCAACTTCTACTCCGTCGACCCGAAGGCCGTCCCCAGCAAGCTCGCCTGGGAGACCGGCCAGGCGCTCGCCACCTCGTTGATCGAGCGTTACCGGGCCGACAACGACGGCGCCTACCCGCCCTCGGTCGGGCTCTCGCTCTGGGGCACCAGCGCGATGCGCACCGCCGGCGACGACATCGCCGAGGCCTTCGCCCTGCTCGGCGTCCGCCCGGTCTGGGACGACGCCTCGCGCCGGGTCACCGGTCTGGAGCCGATCCCGCTCGACGAGCTGGGCCGCCCGCGGATCGACGTCACGCTGCGCATCTCGGGCTTCTTCCGGGACGCCTTCCCGCACGTGGTCGCCCTGCTGGACGACGCGGTGCGCCTGGCCGCCGCCCAGGAGGAGTCCCCCGAGTCGAACTACGTGCGCGCCCACGTCCAGGCCGACCTCGCGGTGCACGGCGACGAGCGCAAGGCCACCGTCCGCGTCTTCGGCTCCCGCCCGGGCACCTACGGGGCGGGCCTGCTCCAGCTGATCGACAGCCGGGACTGGCGCACCGACGCCGACCTGGCCGAGGTCTACACGGTCTGGGGCGGCTACGCGTACGGCCGCGGGCTGGACGGCCGCCCGGCCCGCGAGGAGATGGAGACCGCCTACAAGCGGATCACCGTCGCCGCGAAGAACACCGACACCCGCGAGCACGACATCGCCGACTCGGACGACTACTTCCAGTACCACGGCGGCATGGTGGCCACCGTGCGCGCCCTCACCGGCAAGGCACCGACCGCCTACATCGGCGACTCGACCCGCCCGGAGACGGTCCGCACCCGCACCCTGACCGAGGAGGCCGCCCGGGTCTTCCGCGCCCGGGTGGTCAACCCGCGCTGGATCGAGGCGATGCGCCGCCACGGCTACAAGGGCGCCTTCGAGATGGCCGCCACCGTCGACTACCTGTTCGGCTACGACGCCACCACGGGCGTGGTCGCGGACTGGATGTACGAGAAGCTGACCCAGGAGTACGTCCTCGACCCGGTCAACCGGGAGTTCCTCGCGGGCGCCAACCCGTGGGCGCTGCACGGGATCAGCGAGCGGCTGCTGGAGGCGGCGAGCCGCGGGCTGTGGGAGCAGCCGGACCCGCAGCTGATCGAGCAGTTGCAGGCCGCGTTCCTGGAGACCGAGGGGGACCTGGAGGGCGGCGAGGACTGAGCCCGTACGGGACGGTGCGCGGGGTGGGGCGCGGGGCGGGGCGGAGGACGCGGGCAGCGGGCGGGGCGGAGGACGCGGGCAGCGGGCGGGCCTCCTCCCACCGTCCGCGCACTGTCCGCCCCGATGACGCCCCGGACCACCGGCCGCCCTTGAGGTCGCATGTTCGACTGGGGCCAGTGGTTCCGAATGTGGCGCCCACCGCACCCGTTCGGGCTATCCGGACACTGGTGGTGCACGCTACCGAAGCGGACAATACGGGTCATGTCGCGCCGCCCCGCTCCCACCAGCCCGGCCCCGAGCACGCCCGCCGTCCGGGACCGGGAGCGGCACGCACCACACCGGTACCGCGCGCGGATCGGTGCGCTGGCGGCCGGGGCGGTGCCGGTGCTCGCCTTCCCCGTGCCCGGGCAGGCCTGGCTGGCGTGGGTCGCGCTCGTCCCAGGGCTGCTGCTGATGCGGCGGGCGCCCTCGGGGCGGGAGGCGGCGGTGCGCGGCTGGTGGTTCGGCGCGGGCTTCATCCTGACCGCGATGTACTGGCTGGTCCCGTCCGTCGGACCGGGCCTGCCGGTGCTCGCGGTGCTGTTCGGGGCGCTCCAGAGCGCCGTCGGGTACACCGTGCACCGGCTGCTGCACCCCGAACCGACCACCCGTCGGGCACTGCTCGCGCTGCTGCTCGTGCCGGCGGTCTGGGTGACCACCGAGTACGCCCGCTCCTGGCCCGCGCTCGGCGGGCCGTGGGCGCTGCTCGGCGCCACCCAGTGGCAGCACCCGGCGGTCCTCGGACTGGCCTCGGCCGGCGGGATCTGGCTGGTCAGCGCGGCGGTGGCAGCGGTGAACACCGGGGTGCTGATCGCGCTGACGTCCGCGCACCGGCGGCCGCGGGCCCTCGCGGCCGGGGCAACCGCGCTGGTGCTGGCCTCCGGCCCGCTGCTGTTCGCGCTGCGCGCGGCGCCCGCCGGCGACGGGGCCGTCACCGTGGCGCTGGTCCAGCCCGGTGTCGTGGAGGACCCACAGGACCGGTTCGAGGCGAGTGCGCGGATCACCGCCGACCTGGTCGGGAAGCCGGTGGACCTGGTCGTCTGGGGCGAGAGCAGCACCACCGCCGACCTGGACCGCGACCCGGCCGCGCTGGACGCGCTGCGCCGGCTCGCCGCGACCACCGGCGCCGAGGTCGTCGCCGGTGAGGACGCGCGCAAGGCGGACGGGCGGATCTCCAAGGACGCGGTACTGCTCTCCCCCGCCGGAGTGGTGGACCGCTACCGCAAGATCCGGCTGGTGCCGTTCGGCGAGTACATTCCGCTGCGGCCGGCGCTCGGCTGGATCGCCGGGGTCAGCCGCGCGGCGGGCGAGAACCGGGCTCCCGGCACGTCCTTCCACCTCCTGCCCGCCACCGACCGGGCGGGCTCGCCGCTGCCGGTCGGGGCGCTGATCTGCTTCGAGTCGGCCTTCCCCGACATGGCCCGCACCGCCGCGACGGACGGTGCCCGGGTGCTGGTCTACCAGTCCTCGACCTCGACCTTCCAGCACACCTGGGCGCCCGAACAGCACGTCTCGCTGGCGGCGATCCGGGCCGCCGAGACCGGCCGGCCGGCCGTGCAGGCCTCACTGACCGGGGTCTCGGCGGCCTTCGACGCCCAGGGCCGGGAGCTCGCCCGGCTCGGCACCGGCGCCACCGGCGCGCTGACCGTCCGACTGCCACTCACCGCGCCGGGGGCGCTGACCTGGTACGACCGGATCGGCGACGTGGTGCCGCTGGGGGCGCTGGCGGTCAGCGCGGGGGCGGCGGGGGCGGCCGCGGCCGGGTGGCGCCGCTCACGCGTCGCCCGGGGCTCCGGTCAGCCCTCGGCTCCCTCGGCTCCCTCGGTGCCCGCGGTGTAGACGCCGAACGCCGCTCCCTGGGGGTCGCGCAGCACGGCGATCCGCCGACCGCCCGGCAGGCCGGTGGCGGGCATCAGCACGTCACCGTCGAGCGCCGCCGCCCGGCTGACGGTGTTGCCGACGTCGGCGACCGCGAAGTAGGGCAGCCAGTGCGGCGGCACCTCGGCCGGGAAGCGGTCGTCCATCGTCAGCATGCCGCCGAAGTCCTGACCGTCCAGGCCCCACTGGGGGTAGTGCTCGGACGGGGCGACGGACCAGCCGAAGACCGCCGGGTAGAAGGCGAGCGCGCCGTCCGGGTCGCGGGTGAGCAGCTCCGCCCAGCCGAGGGAACCGGGCTCGTTGAACACGTCGGCACCCTTGAAGGCGCGGCCCTGCCAGAGGATGAACACCGCGCCGGACCGGTCGGCTGCCACCGAGAAGCGGCCGAAGTCGGACGCGTCGGTGGGGTCCTTCAGGATCCGGCCGCCGGCTTCCTTGATCTTCGTGGCGGTCGCGTCGGCGTCGGCGACCGCGAGGCCGACCGTCCAGGCGATCGGCTGCTGCGGGGCGTAGCGCGGGGTGATGGCGGCGGCCGCGGCGTCCCCGACCAGCATCTGGGTGTAGCCGCCGTCCCCGGGGCGGGCCGTGTCGTCCGCCCGCCAGCCGAACAGTTCGGTGTAGAAGGTCCGGGCGGCGGCCGGGTCGGAGGTGCCCAGCTCGGTCCAGCAGGGGGCGTTGATGGTCACGGAGGTCTGCTTCATGACGTCTGTCCTCGCAGCTTGCTCGTTGCTCGGGAACTCCCGGAGTTTTCGGCGCCTCGGCCCCCGCACACCTCCCGCCCCAGCATGCGGCGCGGGGGCGGCGGGTGGCGGACGGTGTTGGGCCGAACGGGGGCGGGCGAACAGATGACAGATGACAGCTGACAGATTTCGAAATCTGTCAGCTGTCATCTGTCACTTGTCATCTGCTACCTGGTGCTCGTCACCCGTCACCCGCCACCGGTCGACCGCCGGTCGCCGGCCGCCGCTCCTCAGCCACGCGCGGCCCGGGCCACCGGTATCCACAGTTGCGCCTCGGCGTCGGCGGTGCCCGGGACGGGGCGCGTCCGGAGGATCTCCGGACCCGGCCGGGCCTCGTACGGGTTGGACGGGAACCACTGGCTGGCCACGTCCCCCCACATCTCCTGCAAGGCCTGCGGGAACGGCCCGGCGTTGGTGAACACCGCCCAGGTCCCCGCCGGGACTTCGAGCACGTCCAGGTCCACCGGGACGTCGACACCCTCGCGCACCACCACCGCGTGCCAGTAGTCGAGTTCGGACCCCTCCTCGCGGTTCGGCGAGAAGTCGTCGCTCACCGACACGATCCCGTCCGGGTCATCCCCGGACAGCGACGCGATCCGCTCGACCGCCTCTGTGCCGAGCCCCTTGATGAACTCGGCGATCCCCGGGTTGATCCCCCGGTAGATCAGGGTGACCCGGGCCTTCCTCCCGACGATCCGGAAGTCCGGCTTCTCCACGATGCGGTATTCCATACTGCTGCTCCCCTCCACGACGAGTCGGAAGGACATCCGGGGCTGGGAGACGAGCACCGCGCCGTCGCGCCGGGCCTCGCCCGGCCCGACCCCGTGCATCGCCCGGAACGCCCGGGCGAAGGCCTCCCCCGAGGAGTACCCGTACCGGACCGCGACGTCGAGCAACGTCCGATCGCCGTCCAGGACTTCGGCCCCGGCGACAGTCAGCCGCCGGCGTCGGACGTACTCCGACAGCGGCATCCCGGCGAGCATCGAGAACAGCCGCCGGAAGTGGTACTCCGACGTCATCGCGATCCGCGCCAGCTCGGCCACGTCGACCTCACGGTCCAGGTCGCGTTCGATCCGGTCCATCGCCCGGTTCAGGTGCTCCAGCACGCCGCTCCGTCCTTCCTTTGTTGGTCTCCACCGTAGGAAGGGCCCACTGTGCCGCACCCGACAATCGGTGCCCGCTCCGGTCGGGTACCGATCGGAGCGGGCGGCGACGGGCGGCGACGGGTCACGGACGGTGCCGGGCCGAACAGGAGCGGGCGAACAGCTGACAGCTGACAGATTTCGAAATCTGTCAGCTGTCATCTGTCATCCGTCACTCGTTACCCGTCATCCGTCCCCCGGCTTCAGCCGCGGCTCAGATCAGCCCCTGGGCCAGCATCGCGTCCGCGACCAGCTCGAAGCCGGCGATGTTCGCGCCGACCACGTAGTTGCCCGGCTGGCCGTACCGCTCGGCGGTCGTGTGGCAGGAGTCGTGGATGTGCTTCATGATCCCGGCGAGGCGCTCCTCGGTGTACTCGAAGCTCCAGGAGTCGCGCGAGGCGTTCTGCTGCATCTCCAGGGCACTGGTCGCGACACCGCCCGCGTTCGCCGCCTTGCCCGGGCCGAAGGCCACTCCGGCCTCCTGGAGCACCCGCACCGCGTCCGGCGTGGTGGGCATGTTGGCGCCCTCCGCGACGGCCAGCACCCCGTTGCGCACCAGGGCCAGCGCGTCGGCCTCGGTGAGCTCGTTCTGGGTGGCACAGGGCAGCGCCACGTCACAGGGCACGCTCCACACACCCGGACCCTCGACGAACCGGACGTGGCTGCCGCGCAGCTGGGCGTACTCGGAGATCCGGCCGCGCCGCACCTCCTTGACCTCCTTGAGCAGGTCGAGGTCGATGCCCTTCTCGTCCACCACGTAGCCGGAGGAGTCGGAGGCGGTCAGCACTGTCGCGCCGAGCTGCTGCGCCTTCTCGATCGCGTAGACCGCGACGTTGCCGGAACCGGAGACGACCACCCGGCGCCCGTCCAGGCCGTCGCCGCGGCTGCGCAGCATCTCGCCGGTGAACATGACGCAGCCGTAGCCGGTGGCCTCGGTGCGGACCTGCGCGCCGCCCCAGCCGAGGCCCTTGCCGGTGAGCACGCCGCTCTCGTACCGGTTGGTGATCCGCTTGTACTGGCCGAACAGGTAGCCGATCTCCCGGCCGCCGACGCCGATGTCGCCGGCCGGAACGTCCGTGTACTCGCCGAGGTGGCGGTAGAGCTCGGTCATGAAGGACTGGCAGAACCGCATGATCTCGGCGTTCGAGCGGCCCTTGGGGTCGAAGTCGGAGCCGCCCTTGCCGCCACCGATGGGCAGACCGGTGAGGGCGTTCTTGAAGATCTGCTCGAAACCGAGGAACTTGACGATCCCGAGGTTCACCGAGGGGTGGAAGCGCAGTCCGCCCTTGTACGGGCCGAGGGCGCTGCTGAACTCCACCCGGAAGCCGCGGTTGACGTGGACGTCGCCGGAGTCGTCCGTCCACGGCACCCGGAACATCAGCTGCCGCTCGGGCTCGCAGATCCGCTCGATGATCCGGGCGTCGAGGAGTTCCGGGCGGTGGGCGAGCACCGGGGCCAGGGTCTCCAGGACCTCGTGGACGGCTTGGTGGAACTCGTCCTCGCCCTGGTTGCGGCGGACGACGTCCGCGTAGAGCGCCGCTATCGCGCGCTGCTCGGCTTCGAAGGTGGCAGGGGAGGAACCGGGGATGGCGGGGGTCGTCGGCATCTGGTCAGGACCCTTCCGTGGTTGTCGATGGGTTGCGCAGAGTTCCCGTGAACCGGGGGGACGTGTCCAAGGGAACGGTGGAAGTCTCGCAGTGTCCACACCGCGAGTTCCTTCGCATCCACATGCTGGAAGGCCCGGCGGGACATCTGGGGCCGAAGAGGTGTTGTACGCCTAGCCGGTCGAATCCGGCCGGTTCGACCGCTAACCGGTCGAACCGGAACCACCCCGCGCACCCGTCCGTTCCACCCGCCGCCGCACCGTCCGCAGCCCCGCGTGGGCCGCCAGCGGCAGAACCACCAGCAGGGCGGCCCAGAAGGCCCCGTGCCCCCACAGCCCCGCGATCACCCCGAACGGCCCCTCGAACACCGGGATCCGCAGTGCCTCCACCGGCCCCAGCGGCCCGGGCCAGGCGCCCAGGAACAGCGTGGCCGGGACCCACACCGCGAACAGGCCCCGGGCCGTGGCCGGCGTCCCGAGGGTGCTCACCAGCGACACCACGGCCAACAGCAGGACGAACCCGGCCTGGTAGGCCGCGCCGGCCTGCCCCGTGCCCCAGGAGCCGGGCGTCCGGTGCGTCCCGGTGGCCGCGAGCCGGACCTCGACCGTCGCCCACAGCAGCAGGACCAGCACCGCCGTCGTGCCGAGCGCGAACCGGGCCCGGTCGCGGGCCCCCGCGCCGCCCGTGCGCCACCGGTCGGACGGCGCGCTCCACACCCGCCCGGCGGTGGCCTCCCCCGAGGAGCGCGCCGCACGCCGCGCGTCCAGCCGCCGCCAGGCCTCCCGGACCTGCCGGCGGGCCTCCTGGGCGGGCTTCAGCAGTCGGCCGGACGCCCGCTCGACCAGGGTGAGCGCGACCACGACCGCCACCACCGCCGCGACGCCGGCCCAGCTCCCCATCCCGCCTTCGAACACGACCACCCGGTCGGCCACCGGCGGCGGGGGCTCGAGTGCCGTCATCGGCGGCCCGAGCCTCAGGTAGCCGATCGTGAAGGCCCCGGCCCCGGTGAACAGCGCGGTGCCGATGCCCACCCGCGCGGGGAAGAAGGCGATCACGACGGCGGCGACCAGGGCCGCGCCGAGCTGGCCGACCACCTGCCGGGCCGCCTGGTCGCCGGCCGTCCGGAGCGGGCCGCCGAAGGCGCCGGTGGGCGAGAGGCCGAGCTTCTCCCCGGCCTCGATCGGGTAGCGGAGCACCGCTCCCGCCCACAGCAACAGTCCGAAGGCGAGGAGGAGCAGCGCGGCGGCCCCGGCCCGGCGCGGCAGTGCGGTGCGGGCGTGCGGCCACCATGCCGCCGCCCGGCCCCGCCAGTCCATCGGCGGCCGTCGGCGCCGGTCGCGCCACAGCCGGGCCATCCGTCCTTCCCGTCGCACCCCGGCCCCAGCCTCTGCCCGTGCCCCGACCCCGGACCCGACCCCGGACCCGACCCCGGACATCGCCTCGGCCTCGGGCCGCTCGGGCCGTCCCCGACCGCGCCGCCGCAGGGACTCCGCCGCGACCAGCGCCGCCCGCCCGGCCGTCTGCGCCGGGTCCGCGCCCACCGCCCGGCGCCGCAGCGCCGACCAGCGGCGACGCACCACGTGCCGGGCGGTGGCCACCGCCGGGTCGGGCTCCGGTCTGCGGGCCACCGCCCGTACGGCGGTGCGGGCGCCCGCGCCCACGGCGAGCGCCCCGTCCACCACCGTGGCCGCCACCACGGCCGCGAGCTCCGACACCCGCTCGGGCAGCGGCAGTCGGTGCAGTGCGGCGGGCAGCGGCGAGAGCCGGCCGAGCAGCCGCTCGCGCTCCTCGGGCCGGATGCTGAGCCAGACCGCCTGCCGGTGCGCCTCCTCGCGCTCCTCCGGGCTGAGCCCGTCGCCGCCGCGCCGGCCGCCACCGACGGTGCGGGCCAGCCGGTCCACCTCGGCCAGCACCTCCGGCAGTCCGGCCAGCGCGAGCAGCCGTGAGCAGTGCTCGCCCGCGCACTCGGCGTGGAAGCAGTCGTAGCGGGCGGCCACGGCCGGTGCACCGCCCCGGACCAGTTCGTCGATGAACTCGGCGCCATCCGGCCCGGTGACCACGCGCTCCAGCCCGGCGGTGTCGATCGGGCGGTCGCGGTAGTGCGGGACGGCGCCCGGGGCGAAGGCGGCGCCGAGGGCCAGCACCGCGACCGCCGCGACGGACTCGCGCCGGGAGCCCGGCGCCCTGGCCGCCTCGGCGAGGTAGTGCAGGTCGAAGGTGGTGTCCTCGACCTCGTCCCGCAGCCAGTCGCGCAGCCGTTCCGCTCCCCCGGTGGAGAGCCAGCGGGCCGCCGCGCCGGAGTTCTTGAGCAGCGCCTCGGTGAGCCGGACCGGGTCGGTGAACGGGTTGCCGAGGAAGGTGACCGGCCGGTGCGTCCGGGCCTGCGCCTGCGGTCGGCGGCGGACCACCTCGGGGGTGCCGCCGGCCAGCCAGCCGCGGACCTGCGGCGCGGTCCAGCGGTCCTCCGGCTTCTTGGTGAACAGCCCCTGGAGGAGCAGCAGTCGGCGCGGGTCGCGGACGGCGGTGAGGTCCACCTCCTCGCCCATGACCAGTTCCAGCTCCAGCTCCTGGTCGGCCGGGCGCTTTCCGTCCGCGCCGACGAAGCGGGGGCGGCCGACGAACAGCTCGTACAGCACGTTGCCGAGCCCCCACCAGGGCCCGGCCTCGTGGTTGTTGCCGGCCAGTTGCTCGGGGGCCATGTAGGCGACGGTGACCATCATCGCGGAGCTGAACCGACGGCTGACCGTGAGCCGGTCGACGCCACCGAAGTCGGCGATCACGAACTCCGCCTCCCCGGAGCCGCTGCCACGTCCGGGGCGCACCAGGATGTTCGCGGGCTTGAAGTCCAGCGGGTTGCGCTTGATCCGCCGCTGCCAGAAGTCGAGCAGCGCGACGAGCTCGTGGACGATCCGCTCGGTGGTCCGCCGGTCGCCGTGGCCGCCCTCCCGCCACAGCTCGGCGACGTACGCGGCGAGGGTGACCGGCAGGTACTCCATAGCCACCCAGTCGACCAGGGCGCCGTGGTGGCCGACCCGGCCGAAGTCGATCAGGTGCGGGACGTGCCGGCGGAAGCCGTCGTTGCGCAGGTGGGCGAGCAGGTCGTGGTCCATCCGCTGGCCGGCCACGGAGACCTTGACGGCCGCGTCGCCGCCGCCGTCGGTGCGCCGGACGTACCAGACGACGCCCTCGGATCCCGCTCCGACCCGGCCCAGCGGAATGAAGCGCTCCCGCAGGGCGTCCGGGAAGGCGCCTTCGAACGGGCTGTCGGCGACCGGGACTTCACCGGATCCCGGCTCGGGAGCGACCGGCCCTGCGTGCGGCGATCCGCCACGGCCGCCGCCCGGAGCGGGGCCGCCGGGCCCGATGTTGTCCTGCCAGGAGGGGGTGGCGGTTCCCGGGCGGGGGCGGACCCGCGTCGGGGCGTGCGGGTCGAAGCGGGGCTCCGCACCCGGCGTCCGACGGGTGGCCGCGTCCGGGTCGAACCTCGGCTCCACCGGGTCGAAGCGGGGCTCCGCCGGGTCGGCCCCCGGGTCGGCCCCCGGCTCCGCGCCCGGCTTCCGGCGGGTCGCGGCCTCGGGGTCGTACCGCGGTCCGGTGCCGGATATCCGGCGGGTCGCGGCCTCGGGGTCGAAGCGTGGCGGGGCGGCGGGCGCTCGGCGGGTCACGGCCTCCGGGTCCACCCGGGTCTGCGGGACGGCCCCGAGCCGGGACGGCCGGTCCGATGCGGCTCCGGCCCCGGTCCCAGTCCCAGTCCCACCGGAGCCGCGTCGGCGTTCCCGTGGCCGCCGCTCCACCCTGGTCGCGGGCAGCTCTCCCGGATCTCCGTCGGCCGGGTCCACGCCCCTCGTCGTGCCCATGCGACGCTTCCCTCCCCCGCGGCCCGGACCGGTACGAGGCCGCGAGCGTGGGCGCACCGGTGCCGGGAGGTGATTGTGACGCGCCATCATCCCGCATGCCGGGCAGCGGTGTCGGACGCTTCCGCGGATCAGGACCGAGCCACCGCAGGACCGGTACCGAAGCTCTGTCACCGGTACGAAAACGGGACCTTTGGGAGTGCCGGACCCGACTTGCCGAGCTGACTTCCGGACCGGACCGCGGGACCGCCGGGCCGCCGAACCTCGGGGCCGCCGGACGGCGGAACCCCGGACCGCCGGAGCACGGCCGCCGGAGCGGTCAGCGTTCCTCGACCGGGCGCCCCTTCGGCTCCTCCACGATCCGCCGGGCGATCTCGACCGGCCGCACCGGGCGCCCGAAGTGCCAGCCCTGCGCCCAGTCGCAGCCCATGGTCCGCAGCCGCTCGGCGTCCCGGTGGGTCTCCACCCCCTCGGCGGTCACGTTCAGCCCGAGAGCGTGTGCCATCGACACCAGTCCGCTGACGATCCGCCAGCCGGTGGACTCGTCCTTGCCCGGTTCGTGCAGGTCGCCGACGAAGGAGCCGGCGATCTTCAGCCCGGAGACCGGCAGGTCGCGCAGGTAGGCGAGGTTGGACCAGCCGGTGCCGAAGTCGTCCACGGCCAGCGACACCCCGAGGTCGACCAGCCCGTGCAGGGTGCGCAGCGCCTCGTCCTCGGGCCCGACCACGGTCGACTCGGTGATCTCCAACTGCAGCCGGGCCGGGTCCAGTCCGGTGCTGTCGAGGATCCGGCCGAGGTCGGTGACCAGCGCGGCGCTGCGGGCCTGCCGCACCGCCAGGTTGACGTTGAGCTGCGGCGCCACGTCACCGAACCGCTTGATCCAGTCCGCGGCCTGGCCGCAGGCCTGTTCGAGCACCCAGCGGCCGAGCGGCATGATCAGCCCGGTCTCCTCGGCGGTGGTGACGAACTCGTCCGGGCCGAGCACGCCGAGCTGCGGGTGGCGCCAGCGCACCAGCGCCTCCACGGCGGCCAGTCTGCCGTCCGCGAGGCGGTAGAGCGGCTGGTAGTCGATGAAGAACTCGCCGCGGTCGAGGGCGGCGGGCATCCGCACCGACACCGCGTAGCGGCTGACCGCGCGGGCGTTCTCCTTGGGGTCGAACAGCGTCCAGCGGCCCCGGCCGGCCTCCTTGGCGCGGTAGAGGGTGAGGTCGGCGGCGCGGACGGCGGCGCCGGGGGTGGTGGTGGACACCCGCCGCTCCAGCACACCGACGCTGGCGCCGACGGCGAGCTTGTGGTCGCCGATCAGCACCGGCCCGGCCAGCGCCTTGAGCACGGTCTTCGCGGCGGCCACCGCCTCCTGCTCGCCCCGGCACTTCTCCAGCAGGACGACGAACTCGTCGCCGCCGAGCCTGGCCACCAGGTGGCCGAGCGGGCTGAGGGCCGCCTTCAACCGGGCGGCGACGGCGGACAGCAGCTGATCGCCCATGTCGTGGCCGAGGCTGTCGTTGACCACCTTGAAGCCGTCGAGGTCGACGTAGCAGAGGCCGAAGCGGGCGCCGGGCTCGGGTTCCTCGAACAGCTTCTCCAGCCGCTCGAAGAAGGCCGCGCGGTTGGGCAGGCCGGTCAGCGGGTCGTGGGTGGCCTGGTAGCGCAGCCGCTCCTGGAGCCGGTAGCGGTCGGTGACGTCCTCCAGCATCGCGACCTGGTACTGCGGGGCGCCGTCGTCGTCGCGGATCAGCGAGACGGTGAGGTGGGTCCAGACCACCTCTCCGTCCTGGCGGTAGTACGGCTTGTCGAACTGGAAGTACTCCCGCTTGCCGCCGATCAGCTCCTCGTACGCCTCCCAGACGCCGGGGGTGTCCTCGGGGTGGACGAGGTCGTCGACCCGGCGGCCGACCATGTCGTCCGGCCCCGCTCCGAAGAGCTCCTGCACGGCCTTGTTGACGGCCAGGATCTTGCCGTCGGTGTCGCCGATGGCGATGCCGATCGCGGCACTCTCGAACAGCGCCCGGAACCGGGCCTCGGAGTCGCGCAGGGCCCGCTCGGCCTCCTTGCGGGCCGTGTCGGCGGCGGTGCGGATCGCCTCCTGCTCGCTCAGCGTGCGCTCGCGCAGGGCGGCGGCCCAGCCGGCCGCGAAGGCGCCGGTCAGGGCGGGGCCGCGGTCGTCGTGGACGGGCTGCGCCTGGAGCAGTTCGACCGCCCGGGCCAGCAGCACCGGGTCGGTGAAGTGCGCGTCGACCAGCTCGGCGCCGGCCTTCGCGGCCAGCTCCGACTCGAACGGTTCCTCCTCCTGGGCGCGGTGCAGCAGCGCCGCGGTGCGAGCGACCAGCCGGCCGAGCAGGCCGGGGTGGACGGCCATGCCGTGGTCGGCGGAGAGCAGTCGGGCCCACTCCTCGTGGAAGCGCTCCGCGTTGCCGCGCACCGGGGTGGTACTCATCTGCTGAACCTGGTTCCTCTGGTGTACCCGCCGGTTTCGGCGGGCGCGACGACGGGCGCGGTGGCGGCCGCCCGGGCCGCCCGGGCCGTCCGGCGGCCGTCGGCCCCGCCGCCGCCCGTACCCGGTGCCGCGCTCCCGGCGGCCGCCGCGCGGGGCGCACGGCCGTCGGTGCCTCGTTCGTCGCGTCCGCTCAAGGGCGGATCCCCACGCCCGCGACGCCGGCGATCCGTTCGGGGTGCTCCCCGACCGTACCGGGCTGGTCCGGGCGCCACAGCGGCAGGTGGACCACGCCCGGCTCGACCAGCTCGAAGCCGGAGAACATCGCGGTGATCTGCTCGTGGGTGCGCATGGTCAGCGGGGTCGGCGTCCGCTGGTAGAGCTTCTGGTGGTCCTCCGCCTGGTCCGGGCGGCTCTCCAGGGAGGCGTGCGAGAGGACCAGCGCGCTGCCGGGCGGGAGGGCGTCGCGGATCACCCCGATCAGCTTCCACGGGTCCTCGTCGTCGCTGACGAAGTGGGCGACGGCCACCAGCAGCACGGCCACCGGCTCGCCGGCCGCCAGCAGCTCGACGACCTCGGGACGGGCCAGCAGGTCGGCGACGTCACGCAGGTCGGCCTGGACGACGGCGCTGGCGTGGTCGTCCTCCAGCAGCAGTCGGCTGTGCGCGACGGCGACGGGGTCGCGGTCCACGTAGACGACCTCGGTCTCGGGGCGGATCGCCCGCGCGACCTCGTGCACCGCGCCGAAGGTCGGGATGCCGGAGCCGATGTCCAGGAAGCGGGTGATGCCCCGCTCGGCGAGGACGGTCACGGCGCGGCGCAGGAAGGCGCGGTTGGAGCGCATGATCTGCGGCAGTTCCGGCCACATGGCGATCGCCTTGCGGGCCATCTCCCGGTCTACCTCGAAGTTGTGCGATCCCCCCAGGTAATAGTCGTAAACGCGGGCGGCGTTCGGTTTGTCCAGGTCCGTACCCTCCGGTACCCAGCTCGGTCGCCGCATGCCTGTGACTCCTTCACTCCGGTTCTGGGGGTGCAGCACCTGGGTGATGCTGCCGTGACTGATGAGACTACAAGCACAGAAGATCCTCCCCCGCACCCCGAACAGCTGCAAGCGGAGTGCACCCCGCCTTGCCGACGGGCGTTTCCGGAACACTCGCCTCCGGTCATGGTCGGCGCCGCGGACCGATTCGGCAAGGGTCCACCGGCGTTCGCCCCTCGGGCTGGCCGGGCCCCACTAGGGTGGGCCCGTGGACCCCAACCACTACCGATTCCGGGGCGTCTGGCGGCTCGCGGCCCCGGCATCCGCCGTGTACGCGGCGCTGGAGGACGTGCGGAGCTATCCGCTGTGGTGGCCGGAGGTCCGCGAGGTCCGGCCGACCGGCGAGGACTCCGGCGACGTGGTGGTGCGCGCGCTGCTGCCGTACCGCCTGGTGATCGGCCTGGCGACGAGCCGGCGCGACCCGGCCGCCGGCGTGCTGGAGGCGGCCATGCGGGGCGACCTGGCCGGGTGGTCGCGCTTCACGGTGACGCCGGACGGGACGGGCAGAGCGGATGGAACGGGCGGAACGGGGAGCCGGGTGCTGTTCGAGGAGGAATCCAGGCCCGGCAAACCCCTGCTGCGCCGGCTCGCGCTGCCGCTGCACCCGCTGTTCCGGGTGAACCACGCGGTGATGATGCGCCGGGGACGACGAGGACTCGCGGCGTACCTGGCGGGGCAGGGCGGGGTGGCGGTGGACGGCGGCGGGGCGGCCGCGGGTGACGGGGTGGCGGCGAACAGATGACAGACGACAGCTTTCAGCGAACAGATGACAGATTTCGAAATCTGTCATCTGTTCGCGCCACCCCCGACCCCGGCCCCCACCCGGACTCCGGCGTCGGATCCGGCGTCGGATCCGGCATCGACTTCGGCTTCGACACCCCCTTCGACCGCGCCGGCACCGGCAGCAGCAAGTGGGCCCGCGCCGACGCCCCCGGGGTGATCCCGATGGGCCTCGCCGACATGGACCTGCCCGGCCCGCCCGCCGTCGCCGAGGCGCTGGAGCGGCGCACCCGGCACCGGGCATACGGGTACACGGTCTGCGACCCGGCCGGGCGGACCCTGGTGGCCGACTGGTACCGCGCCCGGCACGGCGCCGCGGTGGACCCGGACTGGGTCCTGCTGCTGCCCTGCGGCCCGCGCACCGCGTTGCGCGTCCTCCTGGAGACCGTCCGGCCGCAGGCGCCCGTGCTCCTGCCCACCCCCGAGTGGGGCGGCTTCGCCCAACTCTGCCGCGCGGCCGGCCTCCCCCACCGCGAACTGCCACTGCACCCGGGCCCGGACGGCTACCGGCTGCCCCCCGGCCCCCTACCCCGCCCCGCCGGCGCCCTGCTGCTGAGCAACCCGCACAACCCCTCCGGCACGGTGTGGCCGACCGGCGCGGTACGCGGTCTCGCCGCGTGGTCGGCGGAGAACGGCGCACTGCTGGTCTCGGACGAGGTGCACGGCGACCTCACCCACCCCGGCCACTCGCACCCCGTCGCCGTCACCACCGCCGACCCGGCACACCGCCACCTCGTCGTCACCCTCAACTCCGTCGGCAAGACCTTCAACTGCTCCGGCATTCCCAGCAGCTTCGCGCTCGTCCCGGACCCCGGACTGCGCACCCGGTTCGCCGAGTCCCTGGCCGGATACGGCCTCTGGGAGGGCGGCCTGCTGGAACAGACCGTGCAGCAGGCCGCGTTGCGCGAGGGCCGCCCCTGGCTGGACGCCCTGCTCGCCCACCTCGCCGCCACCCGCACCCGGCTCACCGACCGGCTCGGACCCGCCGTCCGCTCCGTCCCGCGCGCCTCCTACCTGCTCTGGCTGGACGCCGCCGCACTCGGCCTGCCACCCGCCGGGGCCCGCCGGGCGCTGCTGGAGCGCTGTGGCCTGGAGGCGTCCGACGGCGCCGATTTCGGTCCGGGCGGCCGGGGTTCGCTGCGCCTGAACTACGCCCTGCCGGGGCCGGTGGTGGCAGCCACCCTCGACCGGCTGGAGCGCTTGGAGTGCCTGGAGCGCCCGCCGCGCCCGCCGCGCCAGTGACCCCGGCAATTGCCCGGCCGGACGCCGCCCGCGCCCACGCGCCGGCGACCCCGGAGATCCTCCCGTTCACCCGGTCGCCACGCCACTGACCTGCGAAAACGAACGTTCACGCGATTTTTGCGAGGCACCCTCGCATGCTCCGTAGCAGACTGGGCAGGGTAGACCGGGCCGCAATCGTGATCCCGAGGATGGTGAGTCCGGTGATACCGACATCCCGCACCACTCCGCCCGACCGGCAGAGCACGCCACCACCCCCACCGGGGGTGACCCCGTTGACCGAATCGGGGGCGCGCAGCCACGTGTCGGGCGTCTGCTTCAAGATCGGACCGCCCCGGCTGGTCGGGGTGGAAGTCGAATGGTTCGTCCACGACGACCGATGTCCTACCCGGCCCGTACGGCCCCAACTGCTCCACGCCGCACTGGAATCGCTGCCCCTCGGCGGCCCGGACGGCGCCTCGCTCCCCTCCGGTTCGCGCCTCACGCTCGAACCCGGCGGACAGGTCGAGCTCAGCTCCCCGCCCGCCACCGGCCTCCTGGCCTGCGTCGAGGAAACCCGACGCGATCTGACCGCCCTGCGGACCGCCTTCGCGGCGCAGGGCCTGCGACTCACCGGCACCGGGACGGATCCGCTGGCCCGCCCCCGACGGATGGTCCTGGACCACCCCCGCTACCTCGCGATGGAGCGGTTCTTCGACTCCGCCGGGCCCTGGGGCCGGATCATGATGACCGGTACCGCGTCCCTGCAGGTCTGCCTGGACGCCGGCGAGGCGGACGGCCCGCACGCGGTCGAGCGCCGCTGGCGACTGACCCACCTGCTCGGCCCGGTCCTGGTCGCCGCTTTCGCCAACTCCCCCATCCTGGACGGCAGTCCGACCGGCCACCGGTCCACCCGTCAGCTGGTCTGGTCCCGGATGGACCCGACCCGCACCCTCGCCCCGGAACCCGACCACGGCAACCCGCGCGAGGCCTGGGCGCAGTACGTGCTGGACGCCGAAGTGCTGTGCGTGCGACGGCCCGAGGGCCTTCCCTGGACGGCTCCCGCCGGGCTGACCTTCCGCGACTGGATCCGCGGTGGTGGCGAACGCCCGCCCACGCTCGACGACTTGGAGTACCACCGCACCACCCTCTTCCCGCCGGTGCGCCCACGCGGCCACCTGGAGCTGCGGATGATCGACGCCCAGCCCGGGGACGGCTGGGTGGTGCCGACCGCGCTGGTCACCGCGCTGCTGGACGACCCGGTGGCCGCCGACGCCGCGCGGGCCGCGCTGGAGCCGCTGGCGGCCGCCGACCGACCGGGGACGGACGGTCCGCGCGCGCCGCGCAGCGACGTCTGGCGCCGTGCCGCCACCCTGGCCATGACCGACCCCGAGCTGCGCCGGGCCGCCCTCGCCTGCTTCGCCGCCGCCGATGCCGCCCTGGGCCGCCTGCCCGGTGCCGGGCGACTGCGCGCCACCGTCGCCGAGTTCGCCGAGCGCTACCCCGCGCACGGCCGCTGCCCGGCCGACGACCAGCTGGACGCCCTACGCGCCGGCACCCGGCGCACTCCCCCGGAGGAGGCCTCATCATGACCGACGTCCGACCCCACGGGAATGCCGGGGCAGACAGCACGGACCACACCGGCACCGCCCATCCCACCAGCCCCCTCGGTGAACTCGGCACCCCCGGTGAACTCAGCACCCCCGGCGCCCCCGGTGAACTCGGCGCCCTCAGCACCCTCAGCACCCTCGACGGCCTCGGCACCGAGGCGCTGCGCGAGAGCATCGCCACCGAGCTGCTGGCCGCCCGCGCCCGCACCGCCGCGCTGACCGACTGCGTCGGGGACGGCGACCTCACCGCCCAGCACTCCCCGTTGATGTCCCCGCTGGTCTGGGACCTCGCCCACATCGGCAACCAGGAGGAACTCTGGCTGCTGCGCAACGTCGGCGGCCGCGATCCGATGCACCCCGAGATCGACCCGCTGTACGACGCCTTCCAGCACCCCCGCGCCGAGCGCCCCAGCCTGCCGCTGCTGCCGCCCGCCGAAGCCCGTGCCTACGCCCACGAGGTGCGCGGCCGGGTGCTGGACCTGCTGGCGACCAGCCCGCTGGAGGGCGCGCCGCTGCTGGAGGCCGGGTTCGCGTTCGGCATGATCGCCCAGCACGAGCAGCAGCACGACGAGACGATGCTGATCACCCACCAGCTCCGCAAGGGCGAACCGGCCCTCGCCGCTCCCCCGCCGCCGCCCGTGCCTGCCGACGCGGCCGCCCTGCCCACCGAAGTCCTCATCCCGGCAGGCCCGTTCACCATGGGGACGGACACCGAGCCGTGGGCGCTGGACAACGAGCGCCCGGCCCACGCCGTCGACCTGCCGGCCTTCCTGCTGGACACCACCCCGGTCACCAACGCCGCCTACCAGCGATTCATCGCGGACGGCGGCTACGACGACCCGCGCTGGTGGACGCCCGAGGGCTGGACGCACCGGCAGCGGGCCAGGCTGACCGCCCCGCTGTTCTGGCACCGGCAGGACGGCCAGTGGCTCCGCCGCCGCTTCGGGTCGGTCGAACCGGTCGAACCGAACGAACCGGTGCTCCACGTCAGTTGGTACGAGGCGGACGCGTACGCCAGGTGGGCCGGACGGCGGCTGCCGACCGAGGCGGAGTGGGAGAAGGCGGCCCGGCACGACCCGGCCACCGGGCGCTCCCGCCGCTACCCCTGGGGCGACCAGCCACCCGGCCCCGAGCACGCCAACCTCGGCCAGCGCCATCTGCGCCCGGCCGGGGCCGGCAGCTATCCCAAGGGCCAGTCTCCTTACGGTGTACGGCAGTTGATCGGCGACGTGTGGGAGTGGACGGCCAGCGACTTCCGCTCCTACCCGGGCTTCCGGGCCTGGCCGTACCAGGAGTACTCGGAGGTGTTCTTCGGCCCCGAGCACAAGGTGCTGCGCGGCGGCTGCTTCGCGGTGGCACCGGTCGCCTGCCGCGGCACCTTCCGCAACTGGGACTACCCGATCCGACGGCAGATCTTCGCCGGTTTCCGCACCGCGCGCGGCCTGGGGGGTGCCTGATGTGTCGTCACATCGCCTATCTGGGCGAGCCGGTGGCACCCCGGGAGTTGCTGGTGCACCCGCCGCACGGGCTCTACCGACAGTCCTGGGCGCCCCGTGCCCAGCAGTACGGGACGGTCAACGCGGACGGCTTCGGCCTCGGCTGGTACGCGGACGGGGACGAGGTGCCCGCCCGCTACCGCCGGACCGGGCCGGTCTGGGCGGACGAGACGTTCGCCGACCTCGCCCGGGTGGTCCGCACCCGGGCGCTGCTGGCGGCCGTCCGCTCCGCCACCGAGGGCTGCGCCGCGGGCGAGGCCGCGGCCGCGCCGTTCGCCGCCGAGCGCTGGCTGTTCAGCCACAACGGCGCGGTGGCCGGTTGGCCCGGCAAGCTCGACGCACTGGCCGCCCTGCTCCCCCCGGCCGAGCTGCTGGAGCTGGAGGCGCGCACCGACTCGGCGCTGCTCTGGGCGCTCACCCTGCACCGGCTGCGGGCCGGCGCCGGACCGGGTGAGGCGCTGGCGGCCACCGTCGCCGACGTCACCGCGCACACCACCGGCCGGCTCAACCTGCTGCTCACCGACGGCACCGCGATCGCCGCGACCACCTGGGGCGACACCCTGTACCACCGCGCCCTGCCGGGCCTCGGCACGGTGGTGGCCTCCGAGCCGTACGACGACGCGCCGGGCTGGACGCCCGTCCCGGACGGTTCGCTGCTGCTGGCGGACTCGCGCGGTATCACCGTGGACCGGCTTCCCGGCCGCGACTGACACCCACTCTCCCTTCATCTTCTGAACAGAGGAACCACCCTGTCATGGACACCTTCGATCTCGTCCGACTGCTGCCCGCCGACCACTTCAGCACCGCGCTGCGCCACGACGTGCAGCACGGACTGACCTCCGCGCCCAAGTGGCTCCCGCCGAAGTGGTTCTACGACGCGCGGGGCAGCGAGCTGTTCGAGGAGATCACCCGGCTGCCCGAGTACTACCCGACCCGCGCCGAGCGGGCCATCCTGACCGCGCGGGCCGGCGAGATCGCCGCCGCCACGGGGGCCCGGACCCTGGTCGAGCTGGGCTCCGGCTCCTCCGAGAAGACCCGACTGCTGCTGGACGCCCTGCGCGCGCTCGGCACCCTGGAGACGTACGTCCCGGTGGACGTCAGCGAGAGCGCGCTGGCCGCGGCCGGCGCGGCGCTCGCCACCGAGTACCCCGGGCTCGGGGTGCGCGGGGTGCTCGCCGACTTCACCACCCGGCTCGGCCTGCCCCCGGAGGGTGGACCGCGCCTGGTCGCGTTCCTCGGCGGCACCCTCGGCAACCTGCTGCCCCAGGAGCGTGCGGCCTTCCTGCGCCGTCTGCGCGCCGCCCTCGACCCGGGCGACTTCCTGCTGCTCGGCACCGACCTGGTCAAGGACCCGGCGGTGCTGGTCGCCGCGTACGACGACTCCGCCGGGGTGACCGCCGAGTTCAACCGGAACGTGCTCAACGTGCTCAACCGCGAGCTGGGCGCCGACTTCGACCCGGACGCCTTCGAGCACGTCGCGCTCTGGGACCCCGAGCAGGAGTGGATCGAGATGCGGCTGCGCTCGCTGCGCGCGCAGACCGTGAAGATCCCGGCCCTGGACCTGCCGGTGCACTTCGCCCGGGGCGAGGAGCTGCGCACCGAGGTGTCGGCGAAGTTCCGCCGGGAGCGGGTGGCCGGGGAGCTGGCGGCGGCCGGGCTGCGGCTGAGCCACTGGTGGACCGACCCCGAGGGCCGGTTCGGGCTCTCGCTCGCCGCGCCGGCCTGAGCGGTGCCCGGCGCGCCGCATGCCGCGCGTCGCACGGCGGACCTCACATTCCGAACAACTCAATTTGCTTGTTCACCTTACGAATTCTCAGAGCGAAACTTGAGCTCCTGGTGTACAAGACTTAAACGAATAAGGGTTACGATCTCGGCTACCGAGCTCAGCGTTGAGTACCAGGAGTCAGATCGTGAGCGTCACCCAGAAGCCCTCCGGGGCGGTCGAGGCCCCCGCGCCCGGCCGCCTCGGCTTCGTCGTCTTCATCACCGCGGCAGCGGCCCTCGGCGGCTTCCTGTTCGGCTACGACAGCTCCGTGATCAACGGCGCCGTCTCGGGCATCCAGGAGAAGTTCGGCGTCGGCAGCGGCGTGACCGGTCTGATCGTCTCCTCGGCCCTGCTGGGCTCGGCGGTCGGAGCGGCGGTCGCCGGACGGTTCGCCGACCGGTACGGCCGCATCAAGGTCATGAAGGCGGGCGCGCTGCTGTTCGCGATCAGCGCCGTCGGCTCGATGCTGCCGTTCGCCGCCTGGGACCTCGCCCTGTGGCGCGTCCTCGGCGGCGCGGCCATCGGCATCGCCTCGGTGATCGCCCCGACCTACATCGCCGAGGTCGCGCCGACCAAGTACCGGGGCCGGCTGGCCTCCTTCCAGCAGGCCGCGATCGTGCTCGGCATCGCGATATCCCAGCTGGTCAACTGGCTGCTGGCACGGGCGGCCGGCGGTGACACCCGCGGCCAGCTGCTCGGCCTGGAGGCCTGGCAGTGGATGCTCGGCATCTGCGTCGTCCCGGCCGCGGTCTACTTCGTACTCGCCTCGGTCATCCCCGAGTCCCCGCGCTACCTGATCCAGGCCGAGCGCCTGGACGACGCCCGCAAGGTGCTCGCCGAGGTCGAGGGGGACGGCGTGGACGCCGACGCCCGCATCGCCGAGATCCAGGCACTGATCGCGTCCGACCACCGCCCGCGCTTCCGCGACCTGCTCGGCGGCCGCTTCGGCTTGCTCCCGATCGTCTGGATCGGCATCGGCCTGTCGGTCTTCCAGCAGCTGGTCGGCATCAACGTGATCTTCTACTACTCGTCGATCCTGTGGCAGTCGGTCGGCATCGACCAGAACAACTCGCTGCTGATCAGCTTCGTCGGCTCGGTGATCAACATCCTGGGCACCGTGATCGCGATCGTGCTGGTCGACCGGATCGGCCGCAAGCCGCTCGCGCTGATCGGCTCGGTCGGCATGGCGGTCGCGCTCGGCACGGCCGGCTGGGCCTTCTCCTCGGCCACCGGCAGCGGCGACAACCTGACCCTGCCCGACCTCCAGGGCACCGTGGCGCTGGTCGCCGCCAACGCCTTCGTGCTGTTCTTCGCGATGTCCTGGGGCGTGGTCGTCTGGGTGATGCTCGGCGAGATGTTCCCGAACCGGATCCGCGCCGCCGCGCTCTCCGTCGCCGCCTCCGCGCAGTGGATCGCGAACTGGGTGATCACCGTCTCGTTCCCGTCCATGTCGCGCTGGAACCTGTCGGCGACGTACCTGGTCTACGCCGCCTTCGCGGCGCTGTCGGTCCTCTTCGTGGCGAAGTTCATGAAGGAGACCAAGGGCGTCCGGCTGGAGGACATGGGCTGATCCGAACGCCGGGCCCTCGGCCCCCGCCTCGCCCGCGTCGACGACGCGGCCGGGCGGGGGCCGAATCGTTTCCGCAGGGCCGGCCCGATCTGCGGAGGTTCGCCGGGCGGGGTGTTCCGCCAGGCCGGGACCGTTCGACGGGACCGTTCGCCGCGACCGGGTCAGGACCGATCGACGCGGCCGGGTCAGGACCGTTCGACGAGCCGGGCGTAGCGCAGGGCCAGCCCGTCGAGCAGCGCCTCCAGTCCGGTCTCGAAGGCGCCCTCGTCCACCGTCCCCCGGTGCCCGGCCAACCGGTGTGCCTCACCGAGGTGCGGGTAGTCGGCCGCGTCGTAGACCTCGGCGTCCGACGGGAAGCCGGCCGCGAAGGAGGCCAGCGCGGAGCCGGTGACGAAGTAGCGCATCAAGGCGCCGATCCGGGTCGCCTGACCGCGCGGCCACCCGGACTCGACCAGGTGGCCGAAGACGGCGTCGGCCAGCCGCAGCGCGTTCGGCCGCCGCCCGGGGCCCTGGGCGAGCACCGGGACGATGTTGGGGTGGGCGGCCAGCGCGGAGCGGTAGGAGCGGGCCCAGTCCCGCAGTGCCTCCGGCCAGGGGGTCTCGGCGGTCCCCGTCCCGGCCGGCTGGAACATCGACAGGTCGACTTCACCGATGACGCTGTCCACCACCGCGTCCAGCAGCTCGTCCTTGGTGGCGAAGTGGTTGTAGAGCGAGGGCCCGCTGACCGACAGCTCGGTGGCGAGTCGGCGGGTGGAGAGGGCGTCCAGCCCCTCGTCGTCGATCAGCCGCAGCGCGACGGCGACGATGCGCTCGCGGCTGAGCAGCGGGGTGCGTGGACGGGCCATCGCGGCGGGTGCCTCCGGTTCCTCCGGTCGAGTGCGCTGGGGACCGATTCTGGCAGGCGCCCCTTCCCAGCACGGCGCCGGCGGGGCTACAGTCCCCCCATAAAACTTGCAGCGCTAGTTTAATGGGCCCGGACCCCCTCCCGGGCCCTGGACACCGGATTCGGGAGCCGCCGTGAACCTGGAGTTGTCCGAGGAACAGAGCGCCGTCCGGGACCTCGCCGTCTCCTTCACCGACCGCGAGATCGTGCCGTACGCCGCCGAGTGGGACCGCGCCGAGTCCGTCGACCGGGCGATCATCGGCAAGCTCGCGAAGGTCGGCTTCCTCGGGCTGACCATCCCGGAGGAGTACGGCGGCAGCGGCGGCGACCACCTCGCGTACTGCCTCGTCCTGGAGGAGCTCGGGCGCGGCGACTCGGCCGTGCGCGGGATCGTCTCGGTCTCGCTCGGACTCGTCGGCAAGTCGGTCAACGGCTTCGGCACCGAGGAGCAGAAGCGGCACTGGCTGCCCCGGCTCACCTCCGGCGAGGCGCTCGCCTGCTTCGCCCTCACCGAACCGGGCACCGGCTCGGACGCCGCCAACCTCACCACCCGCGCCGTCCGGGACGGCGACGACTGGCTGATCAGCGGCGCCAAGACGTTCATCACCAACGGCACCTGGGCCGACGTGGCGCTGGTCTTCGCCCGCACCGGCGGAGACTCGCCCGAACGGCGGGGCCACCGGGGCATCACCGCCTTCCTGGTCCCCACCGATCTGCCCGGCTTCACCCGCACCGAGATCCACGGCAAGCTCGGCCTGCGCGGCCAGGCCACCGCCGCGCTCTCCTTCGAGGACGTCCGGGTGCCCGACCGCGCCCGGCTCGGCGAGGTCGGCGAGGGGTTCACCGTGGCGATGGCCGCACTGGCCAAGGGCCGGATGTCGGTGGCGGCCGGCTGCGTCGGCATCGCCCGGGCCTGCCTGGAGGCCGCCGTCCGGTACGCGGGCGAACGCGAGCAGTTCGGCAAGCCGATCGCCTCGCACCAGCTCGTCCAGGAGCTGCTGGCCGGGATCGCCGTGGACGTCGAGGCGGCGCGGCTGCTCACCTGGAAGGTCGCCGACCACATCGAGCGCGGCCTGCCGTTCGCCACCGAGTCCTCCGTCGCCAAGCTGTACGCCGGCGAGGCCGCCGTCCGGGCCGCCAACAACGCGCTCCAGGTCTTCGGCGGCTACGGGTTCATCGACGAGTACCCGGTGGGCAAGTACCTGCGCGACGCGCGGGTGATGACCCTCTACGAGGGCACCAGCCAGATCCACCAGCTGCTCATCGGACGCGCCCTCACCGGCGTCAGCGCCTTCTGACCGCACCCCGCCCCGGGCCTGCCCGGCCCTCCCCACCACCCTCGCCACCCTCGTCACGCCGCCATCCCCGCCACCCGACAAGGAGCCCGACGACGTGCGTCCCGTCTACTTCGCCGCCGCCCGCCGCACACCCATCGGCCGGCTGCGCGGCGCGCTCGCCACGGTCCGCCCTGACGACCTCTCCGCCACCGTGCTGCGCGCCCTGCTCGCCGACGTGCCCGCGCTCGACCCGGCCCGGATCGACGACGTCTACTGGGGCGCCGCCAACCAGGCCGGCGAGGACAACCGCAACGCCGCCCGGATGGCCGTCCTGCTGGCCGGCCTGCCCGAGACCGTGCCGGGAGCCACCGTCAACCGGCTCTGCGCCTCCGGCCTGGAGGCCGTCACCCTCGCCGCCCGGGCCATCGGCTCCGGTGAGGCGGACGTGGTGCTGGCCGGCGGGTGCGAGTCGATGACCCGTGCCCCCTTCGTCCTCCCCCGCCCCGACGAGGCGCTGCCGCACCGGATGGAGACCTTCGACACCCGGCTCGGCTGGCGGCTCACCAACCCGCGGATGGCCGAACTCCACGGCGTGCTCAGCATGGGCGAGACCGCCGAGGAGGTGGCCGCGCGGTACGGCATCGGCCGGGAGCGCCAGGACGCCTTCGCGCTGCGCAGCCACCAGCGGGCCGGCGCCGCGCGCAAGGACGGGCACTTCGACGCCGAACTGGTCCCGGTCGAGCGGCCGGACGGGGTGACGGTGGGCCAGGACGAGGGCATCCGCGAGGACACCAGCCTGGTGAAGCTCGCCGGACTCAAGCCGGTGTTCCGGCCCGGGGGCACCGTGACCGCCGGGAACGCCTCGCCGATGAACGACGGCGCGGCCGGCCTGCTCCTGGTCGGCGAGGAGGCGCTGCGCGACCTCGGGCTCCAGCCGCTCGGCCGGTACGTGGCCGGCGCCTCGGCCGGGGTGCACCCGGACGTCATGGGCATCGGCCCGGTCCCGGCGACGGCGAAGGTGCTCGCGCGGGCCGGCTGGTCGCTCGCCGACCTGGACACCGCCGAGCTGAACGAGGCCTTCGCCGCGCAGGCGCTCGCCTCCGCCGACGGCATCGGCTTCAGCCCGGAGCGGGCCGAGGAGGTGGTCAACCCCAGTGGCGGGGCGATCGCCCTCGGCCACCCCCTGGGCGGCTCCGGCGCCCGCATCCTCGCCACCCTGCTGCACCGGATGCGCCGTACCGGCGCCCGGCGCGGCCTGGCCACCATGTGCGTGGGCGTGGGGCAGGGTACGGCCGTGCTGGTCGAGAACGTCTGACGGCCACCGCCTGCCGCCCATCGCTTGTCATCTGTCGCTTGTCATCTGTCAGCTGTCACTTGTCAGCTGTTGATCCAGACTTCCGAGGAGTTCACATGACGCGGTTCGCGGGGAAGGTCGCCGTCGTGACCGGCGCGGCACAGGGCATCGGGGCAGCCACCGCCCGACGGCTGGCCGAGGAGGGCGCGGCGGTCGCCGTGGTCGACCTCACCGCCGAGCGCGCGGCCGGGACGGCCGCCGAGATCACCGCCAAGGGCGGCACCGCCCGGGCGTACGGCTGCGACGTGGCCGACTACGACGCCGTGGAGGCGGTGTTCGCGCAGGTCGCGGCGGATCTCGGCGGGGTGCACATCCTGGTCAACAACGCCGGGATCACCCGGGACAACCTGTTCTTCAGGATGCCCAAGTCCGACTGGGACGCGGTGCTGACGGTCAACCTGACCAGCGCGTACAACTGCAGCCACGTCGCCCAGAAGTACATGGTGGCGCAGAAGTACGGGAAGATCGTCTCGCTCAGCTCGCGCTCCGCCCTCGGCAACCGGGGCCAGGCCAACTACGCCGCCGCCAAGGCCGGCATCCAGGGCCTCACCGCGACCCTGGCGATCGAGCTCGGCCCGTTCAACATCAACGTCAACGCCGTCGCGCCCGGGTACATCGCCACCGCGATGACCGCCTCCACCGCCGAGCGGGTCGGCAGCAGCGCCGAGGAGCACCAGGCGGAGGTGGCCGCCCGGACCCCGCTGCGCCGGGTCGGGCAGCCGGAGGAGATCGCCTCGGTCGTCGCCTTCCTTGCCAGCGAGGAGGCCTCGTACGTCAGCGGGCAGACCCTCTACGTCAACGGCGGGGCGCGCTAGCAGCTCTGCTGACGTGTCGTCACCTTGCCGTCCCGGGTGGGAGGTTACTTTCCCCTGGGACGGCCTTTACCTTTTCGCGTGGCCGAGCATGACCATGACCTTGATCATGTGCCCCCTCCAAATGACTATGGCATGATCATGCGGCACTCGATGGGATGGCCGGACCCACCCGACCGAACAGGTCGGGCCCTGCGTCCCAAGGAGTCCCATGGGCAGCCCCGCCACCCTCCGCCGCGCCCTGGCTCTGCTCGCCGTGGGGGCCACCGCCCTCACCGCAGGCACCGTCGCCGTACCGGCCGCCGGCACCGCGATCGCCGCCCCCACGCACGACCTGACGGGCGTCCACGTCCGGCCCGCCTCCTTCGGCCACCACAACGCCCAAGGGCGCGTCGCCCCGCTGAGCACCACCCAGTGCGTCAGCCAGATCGGCATCCACTGCTACTCGCCGCTCCAGTACCGCACCGCCTACAACCTGGACCCGCTGTACCAGGAGGGCGTCACCGGCAAGGGCCGCACGATCGTCATCGTCGACTCCTTCGGCTCCCCGACCATCCAGCACGACCTGGAGGTCTTCGACAAGCAGTGGGGCATCCAGGACACCAACGTCGAGGTGGTCAAGTGGGGCAACGTTCCCGCCTTCGACCCGAAGAACCCCGACCACACCGGCTGGGCCGGCGAGACCACCCTGGACGTCGAGTACGCCCACGCCATCGCCCCCGACGCACACATCATCCTGGTCGAGACCGGTGTCTCCGAGACCGAGGGCACCACCGGCCTGCCCGAGATGATGGACGCCGAGAAGGCCCTCATCAAGGCCGGCCGCGGCGACGTCATCTCGCAGAGCTTCGGCGCCACCGAGAACACCTTCCCGGGGTACGACAAGGGCGACTTCAAGTCGCTCACCGATCTGCGGTACGCCTTCCAGGACGCCGCCGACCACAACGTGACCGTGCTCGCCGCCTCGGGCGACAACGGCGCCACCGACGCCCAGGAGAACGGCACCGACCTGTACCCGTACAAGGTCAACTCCTGGCCGTCCTCGGACCCGCTGGTCACCTCCATCGGCGGCACCCAGCTCACCCTGGACGACTCCGGCAAGCGCACCGCGCCCGACAAGGTGTGGCACGACACGTCCGGCGCCGGCGGCGGTGGCGTCTCGGGCATCTTCGAGCGCCCGTGGTACCAGACCGGCGTCGCGAACGTCACCGGCAACCACCGCGGCACGCCGGACATCAGCATGAGTGCGGCCGTGGACGGCGCCGCCTGGACCTACGAGTCCTACGACCCGACCTCGGTCGGCTGGCACCTCACCGGCGGCACCAGCGAGGCCACCCCGCTGTTCTCGGGCGTCGTCGCGCTCGCCGACCAGCTCGCCGGCCACCGCCTCGGCCAGCTCAACTGGCGCCTGTACGGCATGAACCTGCTGCCGAGCCAGTGGAGCGGCATCGTGGACGTGAAGGAGGGCGACAACGGCTGGGGCGGCGTCACCGGCTACAACGCCACCCCGGGCTACGACCTCGCCAGCGGCCTGGGCACCATCGACGCCGCCAAGTTCGTGCACGCGATCGCCGCTCGCTGAGCCGACGGGTCGCGCCGTAGCGGGTAACGAGTAACAGCGAACAGATGACAGCGGACAGATAACAGATTTCGAAATCTGTCATCTGTCCGCTGTCCGTCATCTCCGGCCTGTCGTCTCAGCCGTCTCCGGCCCGTCGTCTCCGGCCTGCCGTCTCCGGTCAGCCGGTCGCGGCCAGCTGGGTCAGGTAGCGCTCCGCGGCGCGGAGCTTGCGGCCGTCGGGGCCCGGGAGATAGGCGCGCAGTTCGATGATCTCCGGGGCGATCCGGATCGCCTCCGCCCGGTCGGTGACCGCGCGCCAGCAGGCCTCGGCATTGGTGGCCGCCCGCTGGGTCTCCGGATGGTCCGGGCCCTGCGAGCGGAGCAGCGTCAGCGCCACCTCGCGGTAGATGTCCGCGGCCTCGACCGGCCGGCCGGCGAGCCGACACACGTGCGCCCGGACCTGCCGCACCTGGAGCACCGGCTCGGAGACCGCCCCGTGCTCGGCGATCGCCTCCAGTTCGAGCGCGAAGGCCAGATCCGTGGCGGCGGCATGGTCCCCGGCGTCGGCGCTACGGACGATCCGTCCGATGACCTCGCGGTAGTCCGCGCGGGGCCGGCCGGTCCCGGGGGCCTCGGCGCCGGCCGCCTCGTCCGGGCTCTCAGCCCGGGCTTCGGTCGGCGTTCCGGCCGGGGTCCCGGCCGGGGCGGCGGGCGGGGCGGCGGGCGGGGCGGCGGGCGGTCCGTCGACGGGGGCCGCGTCGGCCGGCCCTTCGCCGGTCGGCACGCTCCCCTGGGACACGGCGGTGGCCGACGCCTCGTCAGCGGACTCACCAGTGGGCTCGTCGGCGGGCTCGTCGTCGACCGGCACCTCGTCCGTCGGCGCCTCGTCCGTCGGCGCCTCGTCCGTCGACGCCTCGTCCGCCGGTGCCGATTCGACCGGGACCGCGTCCTCGGGCGCCTCCTCGACGACCTCCTCGGCCGTCCCCTCCACCGCCTCCGACACAGCCTCGGAGGCCACCACGGCCTCTTCCTGGAGGAGTTCGGGCTCCGCTGCGACATCCACCGACTCCGGCCGGGGCTTGCGCAGCGTGACACCGACCGGAGGCACGGCGTCGGCCGGAACGGTGTCGGCCGGAACGGTGTCGGCCGGAACGGTGTCGGCCGGAACGGGCTTGCGCAGGGTCACGACCGGCGCCACCACCTCCTCGCCCACCTCTCCCTCGCCCGCCTCGGCCTCCTCGCCCGCCTTCAGCAGGCTGACCGGACGGGCCGGCCGCGGCGGGGTGGGCGGTACGCCCGGCTTGACCAGGCTGACCGGGCCTCCGTCGGTCACCGGTACCGCGTCGGACGTGGAGGACCCGAAGCCCGCCTCGGCCGGTGCGGACGGCGCACGCACCCCGGCCGGTGCGGGCACCGGCAGGTCGACGACGGCGTCCCGCGGCTCCGCCGGACGCGACGCCAGCGATGGCAGCGATGGCAGCGACGCCGGGGTCGGCGCCGCCTCGGCCATCGGACCCTCGCCCCGCCGGGCGGTGTTGCGGAAGAACGGGCGCTCCGGGGCGTGGGTGGCCAGGATGACCACGTCCGGCCGCAGCACCGAGTACACCTGCTGCCGCAACTGCTCGGGCGCGAGCACCTCCCCCGCGCCGGGCCGGCCGCCGTGCAGCGCCTCGATCAGGGCACGGGTGAAGGTACCGATCTGCTCCGGGTCCGGGCTGACCACCGCCCACAGCGGGATGCCCTCACTGAGCGGAGAGACCGTGCCCTGGAGGTACGGCCAGGCGTTCTGATCAGCACTCAGGTCGGCGATGACGAGGGTGGGCCACTCGGCCGGACGGTGGCTCAGCTCCGCGGCGATGGCCTGCCAGGGCAGACCGTCCTGCTTGGCGTCGCGCAGGGTCAACTGGAGCTGGCCGCCACGCTTGTCGCCGACCACGTGGCCGCCCAGGTGGATCAGCAGTGGTCCCGGGTGCCGGGAGGCGGCACGCAGGTGGGCGAGGACGGTGTGCGGGTCACCCGCACCGGGGAGGTGGACGGCGTCCACCGCGTCCGCGGCGAGCAGCACCTGCGGCGAGACGGCTGCGAGCATCGCCGAGAGCACCGGTGCCTGGGCGGGGCCGCCGCGGCCCCAGGTCCGGCGACCGGAGTTGCCGTACCCGCCCTCGATCACCAGGATCCGTCCACGCGGCGCCGCGCCGAGCCCGCCCGCCCCGACGGCGGCGACACCCTGCGCCGCGCTCTGCACCGGGAACGGTGGCGGGGTCGGCGAGGACGCGGACCCGACGGCCGGCAGTCCGGTGAGGGTCCATCCGGTGGGTGCCATGGGCGGCACGGCCGGGAGCGCGGGCGGCGGGACGGGCGCCTGCCCGACCGGCTGCGCACCCCCCTGTACTCCCACCCCGGCACCCGCCCCGACGCCCGGAACCGAAGCCGGTTCCGAAGCCGGCACAGCGATCGGCGCGGGAGCGGCCGGAGGCGGCGGAGGCTCGTACAACGCGGCCGGACCCGGCGGGTGCTCCTCGGCCTGGAGGCGCGGCGGCTGCGGTACGGCGTCCCAGGGACCCGAGTCCAACGCCGGGTCGGGACCTCCGGAAACCGCTGTCGTCTCCGCCATCTCCTGGTCACCGCCCCGCCCCGCCGCTCCCGCGGCGTCTGATGCCCTCGCCCGCGTGGTGCCTCCCACCACACTCCGTGCGCGCCACCCTACGAGATCCCGGCTCGCCCGTTCCAGGCCGGGTGGCCGATCGGCGCGCCATCCCGCCCACGCCGTCCCCGACGGAAAGACCCCGTCAGAAGCCTCTGCGAGAGCGCCCGCCCACGCCGCCGCTCCTTGATCGACGCGTCGGGACGAGGCTGTGTCGCCCCTGGGCCGTGTCGGATGAACTGCCGGGATCGGTCGAGCCGTTGCCTTCGTCCGAGCCGCGAAGCCGGAGCGGCGTCCGGTACCGGACCGGCAGGCCTCGCAAGGAACTCCGGCCGCAGCGGAGCCCACCGCCCTGCCCGTCCGGGAATGTCGATCACCGGGTGTTCGCGGCGTCCTTCCGGAGGAGTTCCTCGCCGGTGCAGGTCTGGTCGAGGTCCCGGACAAGGCAAAGGTTGAATCCCCGGTCGTCACGCTGAACCTTGGCGGCAAGGTCGCACTGGGTCCCACTGGTGTTCACCGTCACCCCGAACCGCTTGCCCTCGGTCGCCGTATCCGACTCAGTGAGGCTGTTCGGCGAGCCGTCCTGCACCCAGAACTGCCACTTGCCGGCGGTCAGACTCGTCGCGCACTTGTAGTCGGGCACCGCATGGCCGATCCCACTCGCCGTCAAACCGTGATCGTCCGCGACGTGCACCTTGGCGCCGGCCGAGTTGCTCCAGTCCCCGACCAGCTCGGCCTGCTTGATCACAGCGTCGTCGCCACCCGCACCGGCGCAGGACGTACACGCGAGAGCCAAACATCCGAGAACCACCACCGCCCACCCGAAACGCCGGTCGAGTCGGCGAGCGGGGTTGTGCACCCCGTCGGCCGGCCACGGCGACGACTGCAGCCCACCGGCGGCTACAGCCAAGTCCTCATGCGTTGTTTCCATATCCGTCTCCCCACCACATCGGTTCGAACGTGTCGCCGCGAACGCCACAACGGCAGTTCACAGCGGGCGTCCGGTGCTGGTCAGACCAGCCTGTCATATTTTTTGAACACGTTCAACTGAGCCTCGGAATCCACTCACCTGACCCCAAGGGCTACCACGAACGGCCCCTCGGGCCGCCCGGCTCCCCTTCGGAGCGACGCCGGAGCCCTCCATCCGAACCGGCCCGCTACCGACATGCGGATACGGCAAGCGATCCCGGCTGCCGAGAAGGGTCGGCAGCCGGGACGCCTCCGGCTTGGAGAGGACTATTCGTTGGGGGCGAGAATGGTTCGGTATCCCCACTCGAAGTGGCCGTTTATCGCCTTACCCGGACCGTATACGGTGCCGAGCGGGGTCGAGAGCGTGAGGTTCCAGCCACGGGGCACCGCTTTGGTCGCGGAGTTCAGGTCCCAGGGATTGTCAACCGTGAAGTGCATGTTCACCACACGGTATCCCTCCTTTGTCTGCTCGATGCTGCTGATCGAACCCACCGCGTTGAACGAACCGATGACGGCCTTCGATTCCCTGGAACCGATTGCCCCGTTGGTCACTGTGCCAAGGCCATCAAGGACGATGCCAAAGGGAGCGAACCCAAATGGTCCCGTGTCCTCGTAAGGCTCATTTTTTTCTTCACCGATAGCCGCATCCCCCTTCTCCTTGTAGTTCTTGAGCAGCTTCGCCCTGAGCACGGCAACCTCGTGCGTGTCGGCGAGGTCCATCAGCAGCGGGTCACCCGCACCGAAGTTCACCACGTCGGGGTTGTCCCAGCCGTTGAGCACCCAGGCCCGCAGGACGTCATAGGCGCTGTCGGTGTTGCGTGCATAGTTCGTCACGCTGTAGATGCCGCACCCGACCGAGACGCAGATTCGGCTGACCTCGTCAATCTTGTCGGCCATGGCGCAGGCCTTCTTCGACCCGCAGGCGGAGTCCGACTGGGCCGGTTGCGCCGCCGGCTTCTTGAGACCCGGGATACCCGAGCTCGTGTTCCGTGACGGCGGCTGGTACGGCCGACGCTTCTTGACGATGTCAACCTGCCAAGCGCCTCTGGCGTCTTGGGTCCACGTCTCCTGAACCGTCTCGCCAGTCGGGGTCGTGCAGGGGCCGAAGCCGCCGCAGGTGCCGTCCGGGTGGAGCCCGCTGGGGTCAGACATATTGACGGGGTTGTTGTTGCTGTAGGCGTAGCCGTTGATCTGTTGCGGGTCGGTAGGATCGAGGACGGGGTCGACGGAGATGAAGCGGCCGTTGGCCGCGTCGTATTCGCGGGCGCCGAGGTGGGTGAGGCCGGTGGTGGCGTCGTTGGTGCCGCCGACGAAGCCCCGTTCGGTGGGCCACGTCGCAGGCTTCTTGCCCCGCGGGGTGCCGAAGGCGGTGGTGTCGCCCCGCGTGTACGCCAGGCTGTCGGCGCTGATGGTGAGTTGGGCGGTTCCCTGCTGGTCGTTGATGAGGTAGTTGAGGCTGCCGTCGGAGGACTTGACGATGGTCGACTGGCCGGCGGTGATGTAGCGGGTGCCGGTGACCTTGTTGGCGTTCTTGTCGAGCCGGAGTTCCTGGCCGTCCAGGTACAGGGTCACCGAGTCGGGCTCACGGCGCAGGAGGCGGTTGCCGTCGGCGTCGTAGAGGAAGGTCGTGCTCTTGCCCGCGGTGGTGGACTTGGCGAGGTGGCCCTCGGTGTCCCAGTCGAGGGTCTGGTCGCCGTCGGCGGTGACGCGGCGGATGGTGTTTCCGGCGTCGTCGTAGGTGAAGGTGTCGGTCCGGGCGCCGGTTCCGGTGATGTCGACGCGGGACAGGGCGTGCGGTCGGGTGCCTCCTGGGGCGGGGTAGGTGGAGGTGCGCTGGGTCTGGTCGCTCTGCTGGTTCTCCGCGGTCTGGGTGAGCTGTGTCCAGGAGAGCCAGCCGGCCGTGACCGCGGACCGCTTGGTGTAGTTGAGGGTTCCGCCGGCGGCCGTGATGAGCTTGAGGTCGCCGCCCGAGCTGACGACCGATGCCGAGACGGGCTGGTTGAGCTGGCCCACGACCTGGCTGACGTTTCCCCAGGGCTGCCAGTTGCTGTCGGGCTTGCGGACGGTGTGCCAGATGGTCCCGTTGGCGATGGCGACGACCTCAAGGCCGGCCCCCGTCGCCGTGGCGGCGAGGTTGGCGGGCGCGGCGAGCGCTCCGGTCATGCTGTAGACATCGCCCCAGGGCTGCCAACTGGTGTCAGGCCTGCGGATGGTGTGCCAGAGCTTGCCGCCCGCGATCACCATGACCTCGAGCCCGCTGGCGGTGGCCGCGCTGGTGACGCGGGTGGCACCGGTCAGGTTACCGGCCATGCTGTAGACGTTGCCCCAGACCCCCCATTCGCCGGTGGGCTTGCGCAGGGTGTGCTTGAGCACGCCGTCGGAGAAGGTGAGGACCTCCAGCCCGGAAGCGGTGGCGGACAGCGACAGCTGGTTGGGGTTGGCGATCGGACCGACGGCGCCGGTGACATCACCCCAGGGCTGCCAGGAACCGTCCGCCTTGCGCAGCGTGTGCCAGACCCTGCCGCCGGCGATCGCCATGATCTGCAGGGTGTTGTCCGACCAGACCGCCGCCACGTGCTCGACCGCCGCGGGCAGAGCACCTGCCCCGGTCGTGGTGTGCAGGTTCTCGTAGTTGCGCCACGTCCCGTTGGCACGCTGCTGCGCCAGGTAGACCTGGCCGCCGGCGATCGCCACCGAGGAGGTCTGGCCGTCGCCGGCGATGGCGACCGCGGTCACCTTGGTGGTGTCCATCAGCGGGCCGGGGGCGGCGCCGCTGGTGCGGTTGGTCGCCTGGGTGCGGTTGCCGGCCGCGTCGTAGGTGTAGCTGGTCCAGTACGGGTCGGCTCCGCCGACGACCGGGCCGTTGACCGAGGTCGGCTGGGCGACGCAGTTGTCGGTCGCCGACCAGGCGTTGGTCAGGCGCTGGTCGAAGTCGTACGTGTAGCACTGGGTGTCCGTGACGGCGGCGTTGTCGCGGTCGTCGCGGACCCGGGTGATGTTGCCGATCGGGTTGTAGGTGTAGGTCTTCCTGTTGAGTGTCTGCGGCCCGCTCTTCTCCCGGTCGGTCTGAACCACCGCGAGACGCTGGGTGGCGTTCTCGTAGTCGTAGGTCTGAACCGCCCGGGACCCGATGTCTCCGAGGGTGCTCTGCTGGAGCTGGCCCAGCGGCGAGTAGGTGTTGCCCAGCGAGTACACCCTGCTGCCACCGCTGACCGAGGTGGGCAGGCCCAGTGGGGTGTAGTTGCGGCGGATGGTCTCCTGCGCCAAGCCTCCGCCGGCCGGGTAGCTGGTGGTGTCGACCAGCCCGGTGTCGGGGGTGTGGGTCTGGGAGGTGGTGTAGGAGCCCGCGAGGGGCCCTTCGCTGTCCGGGATGGTGACGGTGGTTCCGGTGGGTCGGGCCGCGCCGTCGAACCCGGTGACGGCGGTGGTGTATGCCTTGCCGTTCTCGAAGCGGGTGCTGCCGGTGGCCAGGCCGTTGCTGCCGGGCAGGGTGTCGTAGGCCCACTCGGCCAGCTTGGTCCCGCTGGTGGAACCGTCGAACATCGCCGTCTTTCGACCGAGGATGTCGTAGGTATAGGCGAGGGTCTTCCCCCGGCCGTCGGTGACGGTGGCGAGGGTGCCGTCCGCGTTGTAAGCGCTGATGGTGGTGCCCTTGTCCGGATCGACCGCCTTCGTCTGACGGCCGAGCAGGTCGTGCTCCCAGCTCCAGGTGTTGCCTGCGGGATCGACGAGCTTCGCGAGCTTGCCGGCGGAGTCGTACGTGTACTTCAGCGTCTCGTAGGCGGAGGCGGGAGCGCCGTAGTCGGGGCTTCCGGTCTTGTAGTGCCGCACCTCGGAGGGACGTCCGTGGGCGTCGGTGGTGGTGAGCGTGGGAGTGCCGCCGTCAGGCGGGGTCGTCGCCATCCAGTTCACGCCGTAGCGGGTGGTGGTGCGCCACTTCTCCACGTTCAGCGACTTGAAAATGCTGGCGGTGGGCCGGTCGAGGCCGTCGAACTCGGTCTCCGTCTGGGACGGGACCTTGTTGTCCAGGCCGATCCACAGTGCCGCTTCCGGAGGCCCGTCGGCGTGGTACACCGCGTTGGTGCGGTAGACCCGGCCGTGGCTGTCGTAGAAGCTGTCGGTGATGTTGCGGCCACCGTTGTGGGCCTCTGAGCCTCCGGGAGCCTCCTCCTGCGTCTGACGCGGACGGAGCAGGCCGTCGTACAGGGCGATGCTGGTGCGGTAGTCGCCGCCTTCGAGAAGGGCCTTGGTGGTGACGGCGGGCTGCTTGCCCGGTTCGATCGTGTACTTGTACGTCGTACTGGCCGAAGCGCTCTTGTCCCGGCCCGAGTTCCACACGGCCGTGGTACGCCCCATGGCGTCGTAGTCGACGTGGACGGCGCGGTTGTTGGTGTCCACGACCTTCACCGGAAGCGCCCGCAGCCCGTCGTAGGTAGTGGTGGTCGTGAACTTCTTGGCGTTGGTCGTCTGGACGACGGTGGGCTGGCTGCCGCTCGCCGGATTGTAGGACGTCGTGGTCTCCGCGTTGTTGGCACCCTTGGCGGAGGTCACGCGCCCGTACTGGTCGTACACGGTCGTGGTGGCCGTCAGGTAGTGCGGGGTGCCTCCGTCATAGCGGTCCAGGGCCTGCACCGTGGTGGCGTTGCCCTTGCCCGGCTCCGGCGCGGCCCCCACGGCCCGGCCGTCGTAGGCCGTGCGGGTCTCGCTCGTGACGGTCGCCGGCGTGGCGGCCGTCGAACAGAGCGTGCCGCTGATCTGGACGGACTGCGGGTAGGAAATGAGCCAGTTGGCCGTGTCCGGGGCGACGTAGGCGGTGCGGGTGCACTGCTCGTCACCGGTGACGTTCGTGTCGCCCTCGTCGGAGACGGTCTTGATCTGACCGTAGTCGTCGAAGGTACGGCTCAGACGGACGGTTCGAGCTGTGCTGCCGTCCGGCTGGAACGCCTTGGTGGTCTCGCTCTCGGTGCGGACCATCGTGGCGGTCGCCGGTGGCAGGGCCGCGGCCTCGGGTCGCCCGGCTTCTCCCGGCGGGGTCGCGGTGGGCTTGCCGTCCTTGCTGGGCAGGGCCTTCACCGCCCGGCTCGCGGTGCTCCGGACCCAGGGGGTGCTCGCCGTGCTGGTGACCGGCTTGCCCCCGTCCTTGTCGTAGACGATGGTCTCCCGGACGTAGCCCGCGAGTTCGTTGCTGTCCTTGACGCCCTGGAGGGGGCTGACGGGCCTCGGCTGGCCGTTGGCGAGGGTGTCGCCGTCCATGCCGCGGAAGTAGACGGTCTCGGTCAGGCTCTTGCCGGAGTCGCCGACACGGGTGCGGACCCGCTGGTAGCCGCGGAAGTCGTTCCAGGTGCGCTCCTTGTCCGGGGTGAACTCGGAGTTGTCGCGCCGCCAGGCGGCCCCGTCGAGGTACTCGTAGCTGGTGACCTTGTCAGGTGACCCCGAACCGGCGACCAGGTCGTGCTCGGTGACCGTGTCCACGGGGTACTTGTGGAACCAGTCGAGGACCGGGTCGACCGCCCCCTCGGGGGTCCACCAGGACGGGTAGCAGCGCCTGGTGTTGCTGTCCGGGCTGGGCAGAGCCCCGGCGACGCAGTCGATGCCGGCGTACTTGACGTCGGTGTTGGAACCGGTCTCGGAGGTGATCCGGTTGATCCGGTACCGGTTCATCGGCGGCCGGCCTTCGGCCGAGTCGACCCGGTTGGGGAGCGGGTCCCCGTGGCCGAACGCGACGGGCTGGAGCGTCATCGCCGTGGAGCCGGCCTTGGCGGTACGGGTGACGGTCTTCAGCCACAGGGCCCGGCCTCCGCTGTCCCCGGTGGCGGGGAAGTCCTGGTCCAGGCTCCAGGAGTCGATGTCCTTGTAGCTGCCGTTGCCCTGCAGCGCCTGGGTGCTGATGCCCGTCAGGCGCTTCTTGGACCAGAAGGTCGGGGCGCCGTTGCGGCAGTCCTGGTCCTTGTCGCAGTTCTGGTCGACCGGAGTGTCGTACCAGTTGGCGGCGTTGGCCTTGGTGAAGGAGCAGTCGGCCGCCACACACCGGTCCGCGGTGGAGAAGCTGACCTTGCCGGCCGGAGAGGCGCTGTAGACCTGGCCCGCCCGGTGGCCGTACTCGACGTGGTTCAGCGTGGCGGCACGGGTGTACACCGCGTCGGCCTTCGGAACACTGGTGGCGGCGCCGCTGTTCTTGGCGTAGGCGTTCTTCTCCTGGTCGTAGAAGTACGCGATCGCGTTGCCGTGCGGGTCGACGACGTAGTCGAGCTGCCAGCGCCAGGCCCGGTCGCGCGAGGAGTCCTTGAACGCCGGGGCGTAGCCGGGCTCGCCGGGGTGGTTGCCGAACACGGGCACGGTCAGGGCCGAGCCGGTCTCGGGCTTGCCGACGCTCCATCCGGGCAGGCGGTTCTTGCCGAAGAAGTACTGGGTGCCGTCGGTCGTGGTGACCTTCCAGTACTCGTTGTCGGTGTCACCGTTGGCGGTGTCCGTGGCGTTGCCGTTGAGCTTCTCCACGCGCGAGCCGTCGTCGTTCGACAGCTTCCAGGTGCCGGTGGCGTCGTCGCGCACCAGGGCTGAGTTGTTCCCGTTGAGCGAGATGGTGGCGTTGTCGGACTTCCAGCACATGTCACCGGTGTTGCTGGGCGCGTTGCTGCCCGAGCCATTGTCGCCCACGCACGGGGTGTAACTGCGTTCGACGAAGCCGGGGTTGTAGTCCCAGCCGTCACCGATCCACGAGGACTGGTTGTTGGTCGACGCGGTGCGCCCGTCGATGGCCGCGGACGAGTAACCGAGGGCGATCTTGGGGGAAAGGCCGCCGGGCACCGGGGGAACCTCGACGGGGTAGGACCAGATGAACGAACCAGTGTTGCCACCTACCGACCAGGAGCTGGACGGGGAGAGCGAGGTCGCCTTGTAGTCGCCCTCCGGGCCCGATGCCCCGGCCGTGGCGGCCAGCACCATCACGCCGGCGGCGGACGCTCCGGCAGCCTGGAAGAAGGAGGACTTCACGGCACCGCCACCCGCCTGACCGCTGGGGGTGGGCGCGGTCGCCGAGACGTCCGCGGTCAGTGTCCCGGCCTTGGTGTCGTTCGACGTGACCAACGGTGTGGTCGTGCGGCACTGCGGCTGGTCCGGCGTGGTCAGCGCGCACGCGGGCAGCTGAACGAAGGTCAGGCGGGAGCCCCAGTCGGCGCCGAACGACTCACGGAAGGCCTTGTAGTCCAGCTGGACCCGGGCCTTGTCCGGAGCGGCACTGCCCGCCACCGGCTCGACGTCGACCAGAACGCCGTCGAGGCCCACGGAGGCCGCGGCGGCGCGGTCGGACAGGCCCACCCGGACCTTGGGCTGCTCGCCCGAGGCCGGACCATCCCCGGCCGACGTGACGGTCAGCGGCAGACCGGGCGCCTTCGCCTGCGCTGACGGCTGCTTCGCCGAGGCCGAGGGCAGGGCGATCTCGGCCTTCCCCGACTTGGGCCAGGCCGCGGCCGGAGGAGCGGTCGGAGGCTGGGCCGTCTTCGGGTCACGGCGTTCCGCCTCGACCTTGGAGAGCGGGACGGATTCGATGTGCTGGACGGGAGGCAGCTTGAACTCACTGTCGGCCGCTGCCGCGATGGCCGGAATCTGTACGGCGGCGGCGATCAGCGCCGTCACCGCCATGGGCGCGACTTTACGGAGCACTGGGCGTGTCATTGCCTCTGCCCGGCGCTTTCGCGCTCCGGGCGAGGCGCCCCTGTCGGATGGATACATCCGTTCTTCTTCCTCTTGGTCGAGTTGTGCGAGGGCACGGCCGTGCCCGGCGAGACCCGCGATTCCGGAGACGGACTGATCGCAGTCGCCGAGGTCGGGGTCCAACCGGGTTGTGGGCCTGATGAGCCCTGGCCGGAACGGTTTTGTCTGTATGGCGGGGTACCTGTCGCCGTCTTCACCTGGCGGTGCGGTCCGCGTCCTGGGGTGGCTCCGGCGGTAGGTAGGTTCGGTGAAGCAGGGGCGAGGTCCGATGGCTGCGGAGCAGCAGGGCGTGGGCGCGGAGAACGGCTCCGGGCTCAACGGACGGATCTCGGCTGGTGAAGTAGAGCAGGAGGTCGAGCCGATCGGCGGCGGGCCGCGCACTCACGTGCTGGAGGCCGTCCACTGGTTCGGTGTGCGCCCACAGAGCGTCCAGGACCCCGGCCACCTCGTTCGTCTTCGCCGCCTCACCTGAGCGACGGTGGTTCAGGCTGGCGTAGACGATCTCCATTGCGCGCTCAGCCGCCCCAGCCGAGGCTCTCCTGGGAGACTCCACCCCAGCCGAGGCTGTCGGACGAGCCGACGACCGGACCGGGCGCGGCCCCAGCGGTGTCGGCAGAGGCGCCGGCGGGGGCCATCAGGAGCACGGTGGCGGAGACGAGAGCGACCGCGGCGGCCTGGGCGATCCGAATACGGAGCATGGCAGGGGTTCCTTCTTCAGGGGTGAGAGAGGGGGTTACGACCGGACCCGGCGTCCCGCGGTCGACGCCTCGTCCGGTTGCCGATCCGAGCCGATTCCCGGTGGCGATGAGTAGCTTCGCCGCCCGCCACCGCCACCGGAAGACACTGCGAATGTCGTCAATCGGCCTGGCGGGATTCGGACTCAATGTCGCGCTCACGTCAATTGGCGCGGCGGCGTGACCGACGACTCACCTCGCATACAGACCCATACCGCCAAGACCGCCACGGATCAGATCTTGAATTACCCTCGCACAGCTGTTTGGATGCGACCGGCCCCCGAATCTGGCGGCCACGATACGGAGGGACATCATGCTGGAAGTCCTGGGTCTGACGGCCGGAGCCGCCACGGTGTACCAGGCGATGCTTGATCATCCCGCCTTCGACGTTGACCGGATCGCCACACACTGTGGCCTGCCGGTCGCCCAGGTGCACGATCACTTGGACGAGCTGGGCCGGCTCACGCTCATCCGTGTCTCCGCCGAACGGCCCGGGCAGATGCGAGCGGTGAGCCCCGACATCGGCCTGGCCGACATACTCGCCGCCCAAGAGGCCGAACTGGCCGCTCACCAGGCCCGGCTGGCTTCGTCCCGGGCCGCCGTCACGCGCATGGTGGCCCAGCGCGCAGAGCATCGGACGAATCATGGCGAGCGTCTCCTCGGTCTGGATGCCATCCACACCAGGCTCGAGCAGATGGGCCGAAGCGCCACCACCGAGGTACTCGGCAGCCAGCCTGGCGACCAGCGACGTGAGGATCTCCTCGCCAGCCGCCCCGCCGATACCGAGGTGCTCTCCCGCGGTGTCACCATGCGGACCCTCTACCAGGACTCCACCCGCAATCAGCCTCACGTGGCCACCTACGCCCACTGGCTGCTCAGCCACGGCGGCGAGGTCCGCACCTCTCCCACGATCCCACCCCGCATGGTGGTGGTTGACCGCGCTCAGGCACTCGTCCCCATCGACCCGGCCGACAACCGGATGGGTGCGCTTCATGTGACCGAGCCTGGCATCCTCGCAGCCCTGCTCGATCTCTTCGAACAGGCCTGGACCACGGCCGTCCCGCTCGGCGCCACACATCCCGAAGACCCTCGCACCGGCCTCTCCCCCACAGAACGAGAACTGCTGCGGCTGCTCGGTTCCGGGCTCACCGACGAGGCGGCGGGCCAGCGCCTCGGCATCTCCTCCCGCACCGTCGGCCGCCACATGGCCTCGATCATGGAACGCCTCAGTGCGAGCAGCCGGTTCGAAGCCGGTATCAAGGCCGCTCATCGTGGCTGGCTCTGAACCTGCCGTCGCGTGCGCCTCGGCGCCACTACAACCGCCCGTCCGGTCGGCGCCAATGCCCATCCCCACGTCGATGACATCATGGCGCCTGCGGCAACAGGCCGACCAGCCTGGCGTGTTGTGCCAGGCCGGCCGGCCTCTCGGTCTTCCTTCCCTCGCGACTACACCCGGTACCAGGAGCGGAAGGCGGCTCCCGGCACGGGCTGGTCGATCGCCCAGGTGGCGCCCGTGACGTCGCTGGTGGTGACGACCATGGCCCCGTTGTCGAAGAGCAGGACGCGGGGGTCGCCGGCGAAGATCATGCCGGGGTCGCCGAGGTTGACGCCGGTGCCGAACCCGGTGGTCGGGCCGCTCTGGCCGAACAGGGCGATGTGGCCGTCCTTGGTGCGGGCGACGATGTTGACCGTGCCGCCGGCTCCGGCGGACAGTACGACGCTGGTGGCGCCGCCGGTGCCGCCGCTCGGGGTGATCCGGTACCAGGAGCGGAAGGCCGTTCCGGGGCCGGCCTGGTCGATGGCCCAGACGTCGCCGTTGACGTCGATGGCGGCCACGATCATGCCGCCGCTGGCGGCCGTGGTGACGCTCGGGTCACCGGCGAAGACGGGCGAGTTGGCGCCGAGGTAGTCGCCGCTGCCGAACCCGCCGGTGGGGCTGCTCTGAGTGAAGTAGCCGATGTGTCCGTTCGTCGTGCGGGCGAACAGGGTGACGGTGCCGCCGGCCCCGGGAGACTGCACGGAGGCGGTGTGGCCGGTGAGGCCGCCGCTGACGCTGATCTTGCTCCAGGCGTCGAACGGTGTCCCGGGCGCGCTCTGCTTGGTCGCCCACAGGTCGCCCGCCGTGTCGACGGCGGTGACGATCATGCTGCCGTTGGCGGTGAGGGTGACGGCGGGGTCCTGGGCGAACACCGGCGCCGAGCTTCCGACTGCCGCCGCGGGGGCGAAGGACGAGTTGGCGCCGGTCTGGGCGTAGTCGACGATCCGGCCGGCGCGGGTGCGGGCGAAGACGTGCACGGTGCCGCCTGCGGCCGACGACAGGATCGGCGCCGGGTCCCCGGTGTGGAGCCCCTGGGCGCCGAGCTGGTACCAACTGCGGAAGCCGCCTGTCGGGTTCGTCTGGTTGGTCGCCGACAGGCTGCCGTCGGGGTTGACCTTCACCGCGACGAGCGAGCCGTTGGCGGCCCGCGTCATGGCCGTGGCCGGGCTGCGCAGGCTCTGTCCGCCGTCGAGCGCGGTGACGGTGTGGAGGCTCCCCTGGGCGACCAGGCGCGGCAGGCCGAGCCCGGTGGGCGTGCCCGGGTACATCAGCAGGCAGCCGGTCGGGCAGGTGGTGCTCTGCGCGCTCCCGTCGGCGGTGTAGTGGGTCACCGCGGCGGTGGGGTCGGCCGGTGTGGTCGCGAGGATGTCACCGGTGGTCTGGCCCGGGGTCGGGGTGAACAGCGGGTAGCCCTTGCCGCTGTCGGCGACGGTGCCGTGCAGGTTGCCGGGCGTCGTGATCAGGGGCCGGTGCTGGGGGTCGAGGCCGGTGGCGTAGACGGTGCCGGTGGCGGGGCTGGGGGCCTGGTAGCCGTGGCCGTCGGCGGTGCGGGCACCGAGGACCAGGCGCACGCGCCCGTACTCGGGGTCGCTGGGATCGGAGGTGTTGCGTCGGGCGAGCAGGTCGGGGATGCCGTCGCCGTTGACGTCGCCGGGGGCGAGGACGTCGTAGTCGGCCCAGCCGGCGGAGGAGATGACGGTGGCGGGCTTGAGCCTGTTGGTGCCGCCCTGGACGGCGAGGGGGCCCTCCTCGGTGCCGGTGTAGAGGACGAGGGTGTCGCCGTCCTTGGCGATCAGGTCGTCGCCGGGGCTCTTGTCGAGGTCACCGGTGGCGACGATCTGGCTGGTACCGGACCAGTCGCCGCCGCTGGGGTGGACCAGTTCGGTGCGCTTGGACTCGTCGGGGGCGCCCATGCCGTTGCCGGGGTAGAGGTAGAGCCGGGTGCCCTGCTTGACGACGAAGTCCTCGTAGCCGTCCTTGGTCTGGCCCGGGCTCTGGGCGGTGAAGTCGCCCCGGTGGGTGATCTGGGCACCGGACCAGCCGGGGCTCGCGACGGTCCGGGGCTGCTCGAAGGTGCCGTCGCCCCGACCGGCGTAGAGGACGAGATCACCGGTGCTGGTCGCGGCCACCAGGTCGGCGTGACCGTCACCGGTCAGGTCGCCGCGGCGGTCACCGCCCAGGGCCGGGTCGGTGGCGTCGTGGACGAAGTCGCTGTGGGCGGTCAGGACCAGCGTGGTGCTGGAGTTGGGGCCGCCGTCCGAACCGTCGTAGGGGGAGAGGTTCCCGGCCTTGTCCATGGCCTGGACGGTGAGCCGGTTGGTCGGCCACATGGTGGGCGTGAGCGTCACGGTCGCCGTCCCGTCCGGACCGGCGTCCACCCAGGTCCCGGCACAGCCCTGGTTGACCACGGGCAGGGGCTTGTTGAGCGCGTAGCAGAAGCCCTTCAGCCCGAACTGGTCGCTGGAGGCGAACTTGACCGTGCGCGGCTTGCGGGCGGGCACGTCCTCGATGTCGATGCGGTGGCCGTCCGCGGCGGTGACAGTCGGCTTGGAAGGCGGCGTGCGGTCGACGTTGAAGCCGCAGTCACGGCCGAAGCCCGAGACCGCGAGACCGTCCTCGGCCTGGGCGCGCCACTTGTAGCGGCCACCGTCACGCAGGCTGCCCGCGCCGAGCCTCGTGATGGCCCACGAACCGTTCGGGGCCCCCGCCCAGACCGGCGGGAAGAACTGCCCGGTGTCGTGGTCCCAGGCCTCGAACTTGGCCGCCAGGCCGGTGTCGTTGTCGGGGTCGGAGATCCTCGCGGTCAGCACGACGTCGTTGCGCCCGACGGTCGGCCAGGCCGCCGGGTCGCTGACGCACGGCACGTTGACGTTGCCGCTGCTGCCCGGCGTCCACTGGCCCTCCCAGGCCGCGTAGTCGTGGAGCACGGGCGGACGGTTGTAGGTGACCTCCAGCCACGGGTTGTTCTTGAACCGCTTGTAACTGTTCTTGTTGCCGAGGTAGTTGTCCGGGGTGCGCAGCCCCAAGGTGACGGTGCCGTCTCCTCGGTCCGCCGCGCCCTGGACGACCGCGCGCAGCTTGTCGGTGCTGAAGTCCTGGCCCTGGACCCCGGGGCAGTAGCCGGGGTTGCCGTGGGCGAAGGCCTTGGCGTCCAGTTGCCAGATCCAGGCGGCCTGGTTGTTCCAGGTCGGCGTCGTGCTGTTGATGGGGCCGGTCGCCCAGAGTTCGGTGTTGCCCGCCGCGGCCGGGTCACAGCCCCAGGAGTGGGTCTCCTCGACGTGGAAGGTCGTGGACATGATGGTGGCCCCGGCCAGGCCGCTGGTGTTCATCTCGAAGTAGGAACGGGTGTTGCCGCTGCCGTTGTAGCCGACGCGGGGCTCGTCCGCCGGGTTGTCGGAGTGCCAGCCGTTCCCGTCCGGGTAGGCCTCGCCGGGTGTGGCGGAGTAGACCACCGCCCAGCGGTTGCGCCAGCCGTCGGTGAACGTCGGGTCGATGACGACCGGGAAGACGGTGTCGGCGCCGTGCAGCAGACCGGCGTCCGGGGTCAGCCGCAGCGTGTCTGCGGTGATCTCGGTGGCCATCGTCTTCGGCGCGTGTTCAGCACTGCTGGGGGTGGCCGGGTCCGATGGCGCGGTGCTGTCGGCGGCCGGGGCAGCTGCCGGTGCGGCCTTGGCCTTCAGCGGGGAGGCAATGGCGGGGGGCTGCTGCTGGGCAGCGGCGGCCGGGGCGTGGGAGTCCCACATCCGCGGGGCCTCCGCGGTGAAGACCGTGCCGCCGGCGGTGTCGGTCGCGGCGATCCGGCCGTCCTTGCCCGAGTTGAGGGTGATGCCCGAGGTCTTGAGACCGTAGGTGACCTGGGCCAGGCGCGGATCCTCGGCGGCCTGACGGGTCTTGACGACCAGCTGGTGGGCGAAGCCGTCGGTCTCGGCGATGACCTTCAGGTCCACCCCGGGCAGCACCTCGCGGTACAGGGCCGTGTCACCGCTCAACTCGGGCTGCGGCAGCGGCGCCGGCCACGTGATGGCGAGGGACTTGCCGTCCTTCTGCAGGGTGGCCAGCGGGGCACTGCCACCGGCCGAGAACGCCATCGGGAACACCGAGGCCTTCGGAGCGATGCTTCCGTCGGCACGGCGCTCCAACGTGGCATCGGCCGGCTGCCACTGCCCGGCGACCTTCGCGCGCACCGGCCGCGCATGCCGCCGCTGAGTGAAGCTCCCGTCCGGATTGGCCACGAGGTCGGTCGTCTCGTCCTGCCGCTCCGCGACCTCGACAGGCTTTCCGGTTTGACGCGCCTTCAGCGCAGCGGTGTTCTCCGGGGTGTTCACCTGCGGACCCGGCGAGGGACTGCCCGCTTCCGCGTAAGCAGGGACATGTCCCAGCACGGCGACGCCCACGGCGGCGACGATCAGGGCGGCGGCTGCTTTTCGGCCGGACTTCCCTACTCGATCGGTATGACGGTGCATCCCCTTCACTTTCTGATCGGTTCGCAGGCTCTCCCATCACTCAAGCGATCAGGTGACGGGCGGCGAAACGTATGGATGGTCGCCCCAGCAGGGCGGACGAAGTAGGTGCCACACAGCGGCGTTCGATAGCTTCATTGCTCGCCGACACCATCGGAAGGCGTTCCGGGTGTCGCCAATCGGCCTGGCGGGATTCAGACAAATTGTCGAGAACACATCAAGAATGTCGACCATCGCTCCGCGACCATGAGGGACGGGACATCGCATGCGAATTCAGGGAGGCAACGCACCGCTCGCCATCCATCACGCGAGGCGGGCGTCACACAGGACTCGCTTTCGCCCCGCTGCGAATCCCGGAGAATCATCGAGGAAGGCCCGGCCGCGCGAACCGCGCCCGGCCGTTGGGGCCGAGGCGGCATGGCGCGGCCCGGCTCGCCGGGCCGGCCGGCCGTTGCTGTTCCTCGACGTCGACGGTCCGCTCATTCCCTTCGGCGGTCCGCCGCCGGGTGGCTATCCGACCTTCCGCAGCCCGCACGTCCGGTCCGGCGCGGTGCCCGGTGGGAATCCGCTGATCGCCCGTGTGGACCCGGGGTTGGGGGCGCGGCTGCTGGATCTGCCGGGCGAGCCGGTGTGGGCCACGACCTGGCTGGAGGACGCCAACGAGTGCCTCGCGCCCTGGCTGGGCCTGCCCCGGCTGCCGGTCGTGGACTGGCCGGTGGAGGAGAGGGGCGGACCGGAAGGCGTGCACTGGAAGACCCGTGAGCTGGTCGCATGGGCGGACGGGCGGCCGTTCGCCTGGGTGGACGACGAGATCACTGACGCCGACCGCCGTTGGGCCGCCGCGCACTCCCCCGCCCGCGCCCTGCTCCACCAGGTGGACCCCGGACGCGGGCTCACCGAGGCGGACTTCACCTCCCTGGAGGCCTGGCTGCGGGCCGGCTGACCGACCGCCGCCACCGCCGCCACCGCCGTGGCCGGCCCGCCTACGGCACTGCCCGGCCGCCCCCGTGGGAGCGGCCGGGCAGTGGCCGGGCAGTGGGCGAGCCGGGTCAGGAGCCGGCGAGCAGGTCCCGCAGCAGGGCGACGGTGTCGGCGTCGAGGTCCCGGCCGGTGCGGCGACTGAGCGCGTCCAACCTGTTGACGGCGCGCAGGAGTTGGTCCCGGGCGCCGGCCGAGGCGTACGCGTAGAACAGGTCCCGGTGCAGCAGTTCGACGTCCGGGGCGACAGCGAGGCCGCGGAAGACGGCGGCCTCGGCGCTGCGGTGGTCGCCGTACTGCAGGCGGCGGGCGGCCAGTTCGTGGGCGGTGTCGACGATCGCCGCGATCATGTCCTGCCGCTCCGCCTCGGCCCAGCCGTACGAGGCCGGCGGGGCCTCGGCGAACGGCGCGCCGCGGACCAGGGCCAGGGCGTGGGCGAGGGCGGCGTCCGCGGTGGCACTGGTGCTGCGCATGCCGCGCCGGTAGAGGCTGCGGAACTCGTCCCAGTCGCAGGTGACCGCCGGGGCGAAGGAGTAGCCCTCGGCGCCCTCGGCGGGCAGGAAGGCGCGCCCCTCGGGCGAGGTGCCGAACCAGGCCGCCAGGTCGGCGAGTTTGGCCGGCAGCGGGCTCCGGGCGTCGGCCGCGGTGGGGTGCGGGTCGAGGTGCGCCGCACCGGGGTGCAGGTCGTGGTCGAGGGCGTGGCGGCCGGAACCGGGGCGAAGCGCCAGGTAGACGGCCAGCTCGGTGAGCCTGGGCAGCGCACCGGGTGTGGTGGTGCCGAGGGTTCCCGCGACGTCCACCGGGCCGAGCAGGCGGATCCGAGGGGCGTTGCGCGGGGCGTGTGCCTCCGGGGAACGGAGGATGGCGAGCAGGTCGTCGCTGTCGCTGCGGCCGGGGGTGGTCCGGGCGACCGGCGCGGCAGCGGCGGGGCCGGGCTCGACGGCGGCAGGACCGGGCGCGGCGGCAGCGGGGCCGGGTGCGGGGACCTCCGTACCGACGGCCCCCGCGGTTCCTGCGGTTCCGGCGGATTCAACGGACTCGGCGGCCTCGACGGTCTCGACGAACTCGGCGGACTCAGTGGACCCGGCGGTCTCCGGAGCGTCCGTGGTCCCGGCGGCGACACCAGTGGTGGCGGCGACGGCGGCGCCGGGAACGGGTTCCGGGGCGGGCTCGGCCGACTGCGGAACGACCGACTGCGGGACGACCGGCTGCACGGCGAGAATCATCGTCGCCGTGGACTCCGACGACCCTCCCCCCGACTCGGCGGCACCCTCGGCGCCGCCCTCGCCCTCCGGCGGACCGGGCCGTCGCAGGTCCCGGGTGGTCTCGTCGGTGGCCGCCTGCCGCCCCTGCCCGTTGACGGCGAACCGCGCCGGACCGGCCGGAACCGACGTCACACCCGTACCCGCACCCGCACCTGCGCCCGTTCCTGTAGCCGCACCCGGCACGGAAGTCGGCGCAGTGACAGGAAGAGGAGCAGAACCAGGACCGGTGGCCTGCGCCGGCAGCAGGGCCGACGCCGGAGCCGGCGTCACCGGATCGGTGCCCGCGAACGGGCTGGCCCCGGTGCCGATGACCCGTGCCACCAGCCGCGGGCCGGCGGACGCGCCCGCGTCCGCGCCCTCCCGCGCTCCGCCGCCCGAGGCCCCGACACCCGCCAGCACCGGCACGGTGAGCGGCAGTTCGGTGGTGTCGGTGTCCTCGTCCGGACCGTCCAGGGTCCAGGCCGGGGCCGGGTTCTGGGTGGTGTCGTCGGCGACCCGCAGCAGCTCGGCGACCTGGTCGTACTGCCGCCCGCTGAGCCGTTGCAGTTCGACCGTCAGGTGCAGGCCCGGGATCGCCGCCTGGCCGGAGGTCGGCAGGGTCCAGCGGGCGACCGGGCCGGTGCCGCGCTCGGGGGCGCGGGTGACGACCGCGACGCAGGTACGCGGCCGGGCGTCGAGCAGGCGCCCGAGCTCGGCCGGGATCTCCCCGCCGGGCTGGTGGGCGCAGAGCACGATCTCGGGCGTCCAGGACTCGTCCGCCTGACCCCGGCTGCGGGCCTCGCGCGGGCTGGTGACCTCGGCGGCGACCAGGGTGGCGCGGGCCTTGGCGGTGCGCGGGCCGAGTGCGGCGAGCGCGGCCTCCAGGGTCGGGTGGCGGTGCACGCGTTCGGCGGCCGGGCCGCTGATCGGCACCTCCTCGGCGAGGTCCACCAGGTGCAGGTGCAGCCGGTCGGCGAGCGGGCTGTGGGCCAGCTCGACGGCGAGGGTGCGCAGCACGTCGCGGGCGTCGTCCGGGTGGCCGGACAGGTGGAGCAGCCGGACGGCCTCCAGGTCGGCGAGGACCACCGAGCCGTCCGGCGAGCTGCCGAGGGTGACCAGCGCGGGGTACGGCGCGGCGGTCTTCCGGGCCTGGCCGGGGCTGAGCAGGTCGCCGGAGTCGGCGCTGCACCACCAGACGTTGGCGGCGTGCGCGGCGCGGAACGGCGCGATCGGCGTGGCCGGGCCGGACAGGTGCAGCTCGATGGTCTGGCCCTGGGTGATCCGGGCGGCGACGATGGCGGGCAGCCGCTTGCCGCCGCGCACGGTGTTGCGGGCCAGGGTGCGCAGGGCGCGGTCCAGCAGGTCCAGCCCGGCACCGCTCTGCCGGGCCATCAGCTCGTTCTCGAAGGCGGCGGCCTCGGCGCCGGGCATCGCGATGCGGTGCCCGGGGCGGCGGGCGCGCTGCTGGGTGCCACGCTTGTGGGCGACGGTGCCGACCATGATGGCGGCGAGCAGGACGCCGACGGTGGAGGCCGTGAGGGCGACGGTGTAGTCGCCGCCGGAGGCCGGGTCGGCGTGCGCGGCCGGGGCCGGCGCCTTGGTCGGCGCGTGCGTGGGCGCCGGGGCCGACTGCGGGGCGCCCGAGGCGGGGGCGCCCGCCGCCGGAGCCGGGGTCTGGGCCGGCGCCTGGTCGGCCGGTGCCGGGGCGGGAGCGGGAGCCGGCGCGGGGGCCTGCCCGGCCTGGGCCTGGTCGCCGGGAGCCGGAGTGGCGGCCCCCGCACCCGGCACCGTGAGCACCATTCCGGGCACCACCACGTCCGGGTTCGTCAGCTGCTCCCCGTCGGGCGCCTGCGCGCCCTTGTTCGCCTCGAACAGCTTCGGCCACTGCTCGCCGTCCCCCAACTCCCGCTGGGCGATGGCCGACAGGCTGTCCCCGGCCTGGACGGTGACGGTCCGCTGCGCGCCGGAGCCGGCCGCACCGCCGGGCCCGGCTTCCGTGCCGGACTGCGGAACGTTCTGCGGCGAACCCTGCGGCGTACCCTGCGTGGCGTCCCCGGAAGGGGCGGGCGCGGGCGCCGGCGCGGGTGCCTTCGCCTCGTCCGGCTTGGCGTCCGCCGGCATCAGCAGCTCCCAGCCGGGCTGGATCGGCCGGTCGGCGTCGAAGCGGATGCCCGAATCACCCATCACCCGGCCGTCGTTGAGCTTGGCGATCTCCACCCACCGCTCACCCGACCCGAGTTGGCGCTCGGCGATGGACCACAGGCTGTCGGCCGGGCGGACGTCCCGCACCGTGTACGTGCTCTGCTGCTCGGCGGCCGGGGTGAGGGCCGGTGCGGCCTGCGCCGCGGGCAGCGCGGCCCGCTGCACGCCCGGCGTCACCTGCGCCTGGGCGGCCGGGCCGTGGTTCGGTTCGGGGACGGCCGCGAAGGCCGAGCCGGCCACCGGCAGCAGCGCGAGCACCGAGCCGACCAGCCCGGCGGCGAGTCGCTGGCTCCAGCCGAAGGCCGGGATGCGGCGGGCGATCCGGCCGCGCAGCTGGGCGGGGATCTCCAGCAGGACGGAGAGCGCGAAGCAGGCCCAGGCGAGCCAGCCGACCACCACCAGCGCCCACAGGAACAGGCTTCCGTCGTCCGAGCTGGTGAGCGCCTCCCCCACCCCGCCCGAGGTCACGTCGCCCATCCCGGCGACCGCGTCGGTGCCGTACAGCAGCAGCGCGGGGACGCCGAGCAGCAGGGCGAGCAGGGTGACCAGCGCGCCGAGCGCGGTGATCACGCCCCGGCCGCGCCCGCGCGGTGGTCGGGGCGCCGGGGCGGCGGGCCCTCGCGCGCCGCCGGCTCGGTGGGAGCTCCCGGCCCGGCCGGTACGGGCCTGGGCGGTTCGGGCCTGGTCCTTGGCACGTGGCGCGGCCATCAGTCGGTCTCCGCTTTCTTGACTCCGTGGACGAGGGTCGCACTGCCCTTGCCCGTTACCTTCCGTTCCCCGAGGGCGCCCAGCAGGACCGGACGGTAGTCGGCCTGCACGGTCACGGTGACGACCTTTCCGTCACCGGAGAACTCGATGCCGCCCGCCCGCAGGCCGTACAGGCCCAGGTAGGCGTCGGCGGCGTCCCGGACGTACTTCTCCTGGACCTTGAAGCCCTGGCCCTGCAGGACGGCGGCCTGGTCGAGCTGCTGGCCGCCCACCCGCGCGGCCTCCAGGGCGTAGGCGTCGGTCCGCTCGGCGGTCCGAAGCCGGCCTCCGGCGTCGATCACCAGGGCGATGACGAGCACGACGTAGGCCGCGCAGATCGCCACGAAGAGGGCCACCGCGCCCCGGTCGGACCGGCGCGCCGACAGCCGTCGCCGCAGACCGCTCACCATCCCCGCTCCCTCCCCCCACTCCGCACGCCGCTCTCCCCACCGGCCCCCACCGGGCGCCACTCGGTACCGCTGTGTCATCCCCCGAGCGCTCTCCGCTTGCGTTTCCCCACTCGGGCCTTCTCCAATCCCCCGTCGCGCGGGTGTCGGCGCCACACGCCGTCAGGTGCCCCGGTAACGGTCCACCACCGAGGTGAACTCGCCGACGAGGTGCTTCGTCACGGGTACGCCGGACGGTCCGCCGAGCAGGTCGGCCAGTTCCACGTCGCAGACCACGGTGACCGTGACGGTGGCGACCGGTCCGCCCGGCAGGTCCAGCTGTCCCTTGCCGACGTGGACGTCGCCGTTGCGGCAGACCACGCCCTCCTGCCGCAGCGTCGCGAGGGCCGAGTCCCTGGCCGGCTGGTCCATCCCGGCCACGCCGCGCTGCAGCGAGGCGGTCCGGGCCCCGGCCCGGGCGGCGGCTTCCACGGTGCCGGCCGCGGTCTGCACCCGCCCGGCGGCGATGGCCACCAGGACGAGCCCGACCACTCCCGGAACGACGATCGCCGCCTCGATCGCGATCCCGCCCCGGTCCGAGCGGTCCGACCGGCCCGGCCGGACCCACCGGACCCACCGGACCCACCGGTTCAGCCCGCTCAGTCCGTTCAGCCCGTTCAGCCCGTTCAGCCCGTTCAGCCCGTTCACCCTGCGCGGCCGGTTCGACCGTTCCCGTCGGCCGGACCGCCGCCACCGGGCCGGTGTCCTCACCACGTGCGTCACGGCTTCACCGCCGGCGGGACGAAGCGCTCGCGCGGCGCCTCGGCGAACTGGGTGATGGCCGGCGCCTTGATCCCGGGCAGCAGCAACGGCGGGGTCAGCCGTACGGTGACCCGGACGGTCTGCGCCGTGCTCCCCTCGGTCCCCACCGTGTACTCGTGCACGCCCTGCCGGTCGAGGAAGTCGCGGGCCTGGCGCTGGGCGGCCTCGTTCTTCTCGCCGTCCGTCGCGCTCCCCTGCACCCGTCCGGCGTCCACGCCCTCGCGGGCGGCGGTGAGCGCGACCTGCCGGTCGTACCACCACAGCGCGGCCTGGACGACGAGCAGCAGGAGCAGCAGGACGACCGGGAAGACGATGGCGAGGCTCACGCTCATCGACCCCCGGTCGCCGCCGCGACGGAGAGCGGGACGCATCACTTGGTGGCGCCGCCCGCGCCCGCGCCGCCGCCCGGCAGGTTCGGGTCCTGCTGGACCTTCTGGACGACCTTGTCCTTCAGCAGGTAGAGCGCGGTCGCCACAGCGCCCGCGACGAAGACCAACGCGATGATGGCGAGGGCGAGTTCGATGCTGATCGCGCCGCGGTCGCCGCGCGCGCGGGCGGCCCGGAGGCGACCGAGGCGGAAGGTGAACAGCAGCAGTGCGAACTGGACCGGTAGCAGGACGGGTCGCAGTACCCGGCCTGCCAGCTGGGCGAGTCGTACGGTCATCGGGTTCTCCGGAGGATCTGACGGTGTGGTGTGGTGGGTGGTGCCGGCTGCTCTGAACGGGACGGAGGGGCTGGGCAGGGGCTGGACAGGGACGGGTCAAGGACTGGACGGGAGCTGGACGGCGGTCAGTTGAGCATCTGGTGCAGCGCGGGGAAGACGATCAGGACGGTCATCAGCAGGGTCAGGGCGGCCCCGGGCGCGACCATCCGCTCGCTGTCGGCGTTCGCGCGGGCGAGGTCCTCGGCGAGCAGCTCCCCGCGCAGGCCCTTGGCGCGGGCCCGCAGGGTGTCGTACACGGCGGCGCCGTCGGTGCCGGACAGCCGCATGATGTCGGCCAGGTCCTGGAGCGGGCTGAGCCCCAACTCCTCGGCCAGCGCGTCGAGTCCGGCCCAGGGCGGGAGCCGGTCGGTGGCCGCGCGCTCCAGGGCGTCGCGGATCCGGCGGAACACCGCGCCCTGCCCGACCGCGGCGGCCCGGCGCAGCGCCTCGGCGGGGCCGCAGTCCGCGGCCCGCTCCATCGCGACGAGTTCCAGGTAGGCGGCGATGCCGTGCAGGTACTCGGTGCGCGCCTCCTTGGCCTCACCGCGCACGATGGCGTCGGGGACGAACCAGAGCAGGCCGGCCAGCAGCGGCCCGACGACCAGCGGCAGCGCGAACGGCAGGCCGACGTCCATCAGCACGGCCATCGCGCCCAGGTAGGCGGGCAGCATCAGGCCGAGCGCGGCGAACAGCAGCTTGTGCACCATGAACCGGGCCGGGGTACGGCCGATCAGGGAGAGTTCACGGCGCGGGACCGAGACCCCGCGCAGCCGCACCGACCGCTCGCCGATCCGGTCGTACCAGCGCGGCCGCTCGTCCGGGTCCTGCTCGCGGTCGGCGGGGGTGGCGTGCAGCCGGTCCAGCGCCTGGCCCAGGTCCGGTGGCGCCGGCCGCAGTTCGGCGACGAGCACGGCGACTCCACCGGCCGCGACGGCGCCGGCCAGCACGGACCAGGGGGAGATCACCGGACCTCCCCGAGCTGCTCGGCCGCCTCCGGCGCGGACGCCGGTCCGGCGGACCGCCGGCCGCTCCTGCTGCGCCGGTCCGGCGTCAGCAGCCGGGGCACCGGCGGGTGGGAGGCCAGTGCCCGCATCCAGGCGATGATCGCCACGAACAGGGCGGCGACCACGGCGAGGACCAGCTGGCCGAGGATGGTCCCGTACGGCCGGGTGTACTCGGTGTTGAAGGAGCCGACCGTGACGACCAGCACGATGATGCCGACCAGCCAGCGGATGGTGGTCCGGTGCTTGGCCCGGTCGGCCTCGATGGCGCGGCGCTGTCGGACCTCCTCGCGCACCGAGTCGGCCATGTCGGAGAGCGTGCGGGCCAGGCCGGGCCCGCTGTCGCCGGCCCGCAGCACGAGCGCGGCGAGCACCTTGTCGGCGGTGGCGTCGGCGAGGCTGTCGGCGAAGGCCCGCAGCGCCTCCTCCGGCCGCCAGCGGGCCTGCAACCGGGCGGCCAGTTCGCCGATCTCGTCCTCCAGGGCGACCGGCGCGGTGCGGCGGCTGGTGACGATGGCCTGGTTGAGGCCGACGCCGAGCAGCAGCACGTCGGCGATCCGCTGGGTCCACTCGGACAGCGCCTCCAGCCGCTCGATCCGGTGGGTGTCCGGGCGGGTGGTGTCGAACAGCCAGGGCAGGCCGAAGACGGCCAGCGGCACCAGCAGCGCGGTCAGCGGGATGCCGGTGAACAGCCAGGCCAGCGGCGCGCCGGCGAGCGCGAGCAGCAGCTGGATCCGGCGCAGCCGCGCCACCCGGGGGGTGACCGACCCGGGGGCGCCGTACCAGAACACGTGGACCCGGCCGGCGAGCGGGTTGTCCGCGCGCTCGGTCCCGTCCTCGGGCTCGGGCTCGCTGCCGCGTCCCCAGACCACCAGGGTGACCAGGCCGCCCGCGATCGCCAGCCCGCACAGGGCGAAGAGCAGCATCACCGCGCGCCACCGCCGATCCGCAGCTGCAGCGGGGTGGCCCAACTCCCGTACCGGGAACCGAGCAGCGAGGCGTCGAAGCCGGCCCGGCGCAGGTCGTCCAGGCACTGCGGCGGGGTGTGCGGGACGGCCCGCGGCTCGCCGAGGTCCGGCCGGGGGCCGAAGACGGTGTTCAGTGCGGGCCGGCCGCTCTCCCCGAGGCCGGTGACCTCCAGGACGTGGGACACGAAGCGGTGCCGGCGGCCGCCGACGGCGGTCTCGTCGACCATGGTGACGTGCACGATGAGGTCCAGGGCGTTGGCGGTGAGCCGGTAGGCGAGTGAATCGGTCATGTGCGAGCCGTACTCCAGGCAGAGTTCGGCGATGCGGTCGACGACCATGTGCGGGCCGCGGGCGTGCAGGGTGCACATCGAGCCGCCCTCGCCGTTGGTCATCACCCGCAGCATCGGGACGACCTCGCCGGAGCGGACCTCCCCGACGATGATCCGGGAGAGCGTCATGCGCAGCGCGGCCGGGATGAGGTCGCCGAGGGTCAACTCCCCGGCCAGGCGCCCGTCGACGCGTTCGCCGTTGCCTTCGCGGGCCTCCATCGGGACGACCTGGCGCAGGTGGCCGAGGGTGTGCAGCCAGAGCTCGAACTCCGACTCCAGGGTGCCGATCCGCTCGTCCGGCGGGATCTCGGCGGCCATCGCGCGCAGCAGGCTGGTCTTGCCGACGCCCTGGGTGCCGGTGACCATCACGTTCTTCCGGGCCCGGATCGCGGAAGCCAGGAAGGATGCCAAGGTGGCGTCCAGGGTGCCGAGTTCGACCATCTCGGGCAGCGTCGCGGAGGCCACCCGGTGGCGCCGGATCGCCACGTACGGGCGGGGCGTCACCTCGGTGAGCGCCTGGAGGCGCATGCCACCCTCCAGGCGCAGCGCGAGGGTCGGGCTGGCGGTGGACAGGCTGCGCTCGCCGCCGCCGTGCTGGCGGGCCAGGTCCTGGAGCAGCTCGACGAGTTCGGCGTCACTGTCGGCCACCGGCGGCACCTGGCGCAGGGGTTGGTGCACCCTGGAGACCCAGACGTCGTCACAGCCGTTGATCAGGATGTTCTCGATCTCCGGGTCGTCCAGGTAGGGCTGGAGCCGGCCGGCCCGGAACAGCAGGTCGAAGACGGCCTCGGCGAGGGCGCGGTCCTGCTCCCGGGTGGGCGGGATGCCGTGGGTCTGCGCGTAGGCGTCGGACCAGCGGGCGACGGCCTCCTCGATCAGCGCCCGGCCGCGCTGGCGACGGGTGGCGCGGTCCGGCTCGGAGCCGGAGGTGGAGGTCAACCGGCTGATCTGCTGGTGCAGTTCGGCCGCGACCTGACGCTTGAGCTCGCGGGCGACCTGCGGGTCGACGGCCGGGCGGGTGGCGGCGCCGCGCAGGTCCAGCGAGGGCAGCTGGGAGGGCACCGCGGTGGGACCGGCCGCACCGGGCGCACCGACCGCACCGACCGCACCGACCGCACCGGGCGGAACGGATTGCGGGGCGACGGGCTGGGGCGCCACCGGCTGGGGCGCCACCGGACCGGGCTGGTACCCGTACGGCGGGGCGACCGGGCCGGGCGCGGGGGAGGCCGCGGGCGCCGGCGCGACCCAGGGCAGCGCGGCCGGATCGGCGGACGGACGCTGATGCAGGGGGCTACCGCGCACGGAGCACCTCCCCGGGATTGTGCGGATACGGCCCGTTCGGATCGTCCTGACGGTTCGTCACGATCGGCCGCTGGAGCGGGTACTGGTCGTCCGCATCGCCGTTCGGCGCGGACTGGACGTGTGCCGGGAACGGCGCCGGCGCGGCCGGCTGCGGTGCCAGCCCGGCCAGCGGCGCCACCGGTCCGGTGGTGATCACCGGCGGGACGGGCTGCGGCGGGGCGTACGAGGGCTGCTCGCTCTCGGCCGCCGTCCCGTATCCGGACGGGCCGGGTGCCGGACGGGCGTGCGCCGGGCGGGCATGTGCGGGGCGGCCGGGGCCGGGGCCGGGCACCCGCTGGCCGTATGCCGGCTGTCCCTGCGGGGCCGATCCGTACCCGCCCGGTCCGTACGAGTCCTGGCCGTACGAACCCTGCGCGTACGGGGCCTGGGTGTGCGGGGCCTGCGCGTACGGGGTCTGGGCGTACGGGCCCTGAGCCTGGCCGCCCTGTCCGTACCCCGGCTGCCCGTACGGGCCCGGCGCGGGAGCGCGCCCCGGCGCGGGCGAAGGCGCGGACGAGGGCCCGGAAGAGGGCACGGGCATCGGCGGCTGTGGCGCCGACGGCACGGGCTGGGCCGGTATCGGCGAGGCGGGCGGGACCGACGCCGCGGGGGCCGCGGCCGAGCCCGGAGCCCCCGCCGGGCCACCGGCCGTCAGCTGGGCGGGTGCCGCGCCCGGCGCGAGCCGCTGGCGCCGACGGCGGACCAGCAGCTGCACCTCGTCCGCCGCCGACCGCGCCGTGCGCATCAGCTCCGAGCGGATGAACCGACGGTCGGTGGTGTCCCCGCCGTCGGAGAGCACCCTCGCCGTCCGGGCGGCGTGCGGCAGCACCCCGAGGACGGGCAGCCCGAGCTCGCGGGACACCTCCGCCCGCGAGTACGGCCCCTCGGAGACCAGCAGCAGCCCGAGCGCGTCCGGCCCGGTGCCGGCCGAGGCCAGGTCCTCGGCCAGGGCGGCGAGCCGGGGCCGCGCCGAACTCAGCCCGCGCAGTGTGGTGCGCACGGTCGCCGCCACCACGTCCGCACGGCGGGCGAGCACCGCGCTGTGGCCGGTGGCGCCGGAGCGGCCGAGGTCCACGATGACGTCGTAGCCCTGCCGCTCCACGCCGTGCAGCAGTTCGGAGAGCGGCTCCCAGGTGTAGGCGAGGCCGGGCGCCTGGGTGGGGTCGGTCAGCCCGGGCAGCAGCAGCCGGTCGGCGTTGCCCTCGGGCGAGAGGTCGATCAGCTGCTCCCAGATGGTCTGGGCGAGCAGCCCGCGTCGGTCGGCGATCGCCAGGTTGCGCAGCCCGTAGACCGCCTCGACCCGGCCCTCCAGGGCACCGGCGAGCACCGCGCCGCCGTCCGGGTCGGCCTCGACCAGCAGCATCCGCCGACCGGGCGGCAGCGGCCAGGCCAGCAGCATCGCCAGCGCGGTGGTGGTGGCCCCCGGAGCGCCCGGGCCGCCGACCACCGCGATCACCGCCATCAGGCGCCACCCGTCGCGGCCGGGGCCCCTGACGCGGTCCCGGCGCCGGAGGCCGGGGCACCCGGCGTGGCGGCCCCCGATCCTGTGGCCCCGGGCGTGGCGGCCCCCGGCGCGGGGGCGGCACCCGTGGGCGCGCCGCCCTGCGCCGGGCTCGGCGCGGCACCGCTCGGACCGCCCGCCGCCGGGCCGCGCGGTGCCAGCAGCACCTGGATCCGGCCGCTCGCCACCCACTGCGCGAGCCGGGGCCCGTCCGCGGTGCCGACCGCCACGTCGATCACCTGGCTGCCGTCCGTGTCCACCCGGCCGACGGTGATCGCGGTGGCCGCCAGCGAGTCGGCCCGGCCGTTGTCGGGAGTGAAGACGATGACCAGCTGCACACCCGGCTGGACCCGGCTGGCGGGCAGCTGGCTGTGCTTGGCCGACACTCCGACCACGATCTGTCCGGGCTGCACCGTCAGGCCCTGCGCGAGGTCGGCGCCGGTGAGCATCGCACCGCGCTTGAGGTCGGTGGCGGCCCGCATGCCGACCGCCTTCACCCGGTCCTGGGCCGACACCGGGTGCAGCGCGGGGTCGCCGGCGATCCGGGCGACCACCAAGTCGTCCTCGGTGATCACCTGACCCCACGGCACGTCCCGGGCCAGCGCCAGCACCGCGACCCGCTGGCCGGTGCTGTTGTAGAGGACGGCGCCGCCCAGCCCGCCGGCCGCGATCAGCGCGACCGCCATCGCCAGCACCGCCGGGCGGCGCCGCCTCGCCCGCATGGTCCGCCCGGGCGCGTGCGGCACCGCCCGTCCCCCGCCCTTGCCCGGACCGCCCTGCTCCTGCTGATCCGGGAGCGCCGCGGACGCCGCGGCGCCCGCGGCGGTGCCGGTTCCCGGCGTCGCGAACGTACGGTTCTCCACCGGGTTCCGCCCTTCCCTTGTTCGTCTCTGGCTGCTCTGGCCGCTCTGGCCGCGTGCGCTGGATGGTCTGGCTGGGTCTGGCTGGTCTGTGCCGTGGTTGGTCTGTGCCGTGGCTGCGCTGGTCTGGTCTGGTCGCGGGAGTGCGGGGTCTGGCGTCCCGGGTCAAGCGGACGCGGTCAGTTGAGCACCTGCATCTCGGCGACCTTGAGCGCGAAGCCCGAGGACTGCGGGAGGTCGACGTCGAAGACCTTGGCGTTCGGCCCGGTCACGACCACGTGCCCCTGCCAGTGCGCCGTCACCGTCCCGTCGAAGACGCCGTCCTTCTTGGTGCCCGAGCCGGCGGCGAACTCGTACCCGCAGTCCGGGGACTTCGCACCGCCGTACTTGGGGTCGTAGGGCGTCCCGGCGGTGTCGCAGGTCACCTCCATGCCCTGGTCGAAGGTCCAGGTCACGTTCCTCAGCACGGGCGTGACGGTGACCGAGGCGCCGGGCACCGCGAGCGTCTTGGGCTCGGGCGCCTTGACCCCGTCCAGCCAGAGCCAGACCGGCGACTTCACCACCGCGGTGCCCTTGGGCGCCACGCCCGCGGCCGGCTTGGGGAACCTCATCTCATGGGCGAGGCTGATGCCGATGGCGCGCAGGTCCAGCACCGGCGGGCCGGCCGGCGCGTTGGACTCGAAGACGATCTGGGCGCCGTCCGCGCCGCCGCCGGTCTGCGGGCAGACCTTCGAGTACAGCGCGCCGTCCGAGGGCTTGTGGTCGCCCCACTCCGGGGCGCCCGCCGGGAGTTGGGGGTCCAGCACCTTGTAGTAGCAGCCCTGGTCACTGTTGAACCAGCCGAGTTCCGGGTCGTGGCAGGCCCACTCCACCCCGTGGTAGCTGCACACCAGCGGGCCGCTGCCCGAACTGCCGCCGCCCGGCTGGGTCGACCCGGGGCCGGTCGTGCTGCCGCCGGTGTGGACGTCCGAGCAGATCTTGTCGGGGGCGCACTGGGTGGCTCCCCCACCGCTCGGCGGTTCCTCCGCCGCCGCCGTCAGCGCCGAGGACAGCAGCAGTCCGGCGGACAACGGTGCGAGGAACGCGATGCGCCGGACCCGACGACGTCCGTCCAGCATGTGATGACGTCCGTTCAGCATGTGCGGTCCACCTCACGCTTGAAGTCGTAGATCAGCCAACGTGCCTGGAACCAGCGCAGGGAAACCGTCGCCAGGTAACGGTCGATTCGCCCGGCCGGATCCTTCGCGGCCCCGGTGGCGGCGTCGACGCGGTGCCAGTCCGACACGTCGACGCAGTCCTCGATCACGGCGGTCCGAGGATCGGCTTTCAGATCAACGGCCTTGACCACCGCGGAATTGCGCGGGGATCCGGTCATCACCAGTTTGGCGTCGTGGAGTTGACGCAGGCCCGCGAGGGTGTCCGACAGCGCCCGGCCGGAGGAGTACGCCTCCAGCGAGAATCCGTCCGAATCCGTTCGCCCGAAGGCCTCGGCCTGAGCCTGCCACCAGTCCTGATACGTCCTCAGGGCCAGCCGCCCCATCGCCCCTTCCGGACCCTCGGTCGGCGCGATCGAGTCGTTTACCGGACCACTCGAAGGAGTTACCGGGTTCACTCCGGCAACAGTGGGCGCGCCCGAACCGATCCGATCGACGGAACCGCCGGCACCGCCGCTCGCACAACCGCCGAGCAGCAACAACAGAACCGCCCCACTGACCCCAACCGCCCCAGGGCGCAACACATTTCCGCGCTGCCGCATGGCCCCACCTCATCGCGACCGATCCGATCCGTGATCCACGGCCGCCAGAAGAATTTCGCCGTCCCGCCGGTGTTTCCGCTGGGGATCGATTCTTCGCCAACCCACCCCATCACGGCAACACCTCAGGCCTCCTGACCTTACGCGGAAGGCGGTTCCGTCGGGGCACTTTCCCGCCACAGAACGGCCAACAGTTCTTCGGAAAGCGACAATCCGGCCAATGCGCCCCTCACGGCGGCCCGATTGCGCATCAAGAGCCGCCCGGCGTGCGGCGGAACGAGCAGGCGCGCGCCGGGCGCGCCCGAACTACCGGACGGTTCACCGCCGTCCGTCAGCGCGGCCACGGCCGGCTGGAGGTCATGCGGGCCGACCGCCGCGGGGGCACCCGGGACACCCTGGCGCAGGACGGTGGTCAGGGCCGCGCTGAACGAGCCCTCCCCGCCCGGCCGTACGGCGTCCCGGCCGCGTCTGCCCGGGGCGTAGCGGCTACCCGGGGCGTAACGGCCGATCCGGCCCCACAGCGGGATCCTCGAATAGCTCAGCAGTTCGCCCGCACCGTCCTCGCCCCGCTCCAGCGCCGACCAGGTGTCGCGGTCGGCCACCGCGTCGACCAGCAGCAGCGCCTCCTCCTGGTCCCCGTGCACCATCGCGCTGACCACCCAGTCCCAGGCCAGGCCCCGGCGGTACGCGTTGTCGGCGGTGCTGCCCGCGGTGACCAGGGCGAGCCGGCGGCCGCGCGGATCGGCCACCAGCTGGCCGACCAGGCAGACCAGCAGCCAGCGCCCGGGGCGCTGGGCGGCGTCCCGGACGGCGGTGAGCATCGCGTTGGCATCCGCGTCCGGCGGCACCACGGTCACCCGGCAGCCGGCCGCGCCGGTGTCGAAGCACATCCCCGGCAGCAGCTCGGCGAGCAGCCGGGCGCCGCCCGGTGCGAGCGCCGCACCGCCGAACGCCCGGTCCGGCCCGCCCTCCGCCCCGATCACGACCAGATCGACCCCGCCCGCCATCCGTCCCCCTCCTCCACCGTTCCTCCACCCGCCGGGCAGGCTACCGCCCCGGGCGGCCGCCGACGGGGCTCCCGGCCCGTTCGCTCAGGGACCATGGGCCCTATCGGTGTGCGCACCGACCGAGGACGATCGGACGCATGGAGCGTGAGGACCGTGTGGAAACCCTGAGCGAGGCCGAGTGCCTGCGGCTGCTCAGCACCGTGCCCGTCGGGCGCGTGGTGTACACCGAGCACGCACTGCCGGCCGTCCTGCCGGTCTCCTTCGAGGTCCTGGACGGGCGGCTGGTGCTCGCCGTGCGCCGGGGAAGTGCCACCGCGCGCGGGCTGGACGGCACGGTGGTGGCCTTCCAGGCGGATCTGCTGGACCCGGTCACCCGGACCGGGTGGAGCGTGCTGGTGCACGGGCGGGCCGACGTGGTGAGCGAGCCCGACCAGCTCCGCCGGGTGCTGCGCTCCGGCCTGCGGCCCTGGGTGGGCGATCCGGAGCCGCTGTTCGTCGCACTGGTGCCGGAGCTGGTCAGCGGCCGCCGGCTGTTCCCGACCGGGCCGGGCACCGCCAGGCCCGTGAACACCGGTTTTCCGATCGGCTCCTGACAGATACCGGTGGGTAGGCATACGCTTCCGGCGTCCTGACCCCTCCCCGGGCCCGTCCCCCACCAGGAGCGCACCGTGACGACCTTCGCCTCCCTCGCCGAGCTGACCGCCGCCGTCGGCACCGAACTCGGCACCAGCCAGTGGCACACCGTCGAGCAGCGGCAGATCGACCTGTTCGCCGAGGCGACCGGTGACCACCAGTGGATCCACGTGGACCCGGAGCGGGCCAAGGAGAGCCAGTTCGGCTCGACCATCGCGCACGGCTACCTGACCCAGTCGATGATCCCGGTGCTGGCGAAGGAGTGCTACGCCGTCGAAGGCGTGCGGATGGCGCTGAACTACGGCTCCGACAAGGTCCGTTTCCCCGCACCGGTGCCGGTGGGCACGGCGATCCGGGCCACCGCCGAACTGCTCTCGGCCACCGAGGTGCCGGGCGGGGTCCAGGCGGTGGTGCGGTTCACCCTCACCAGCGAGCGGAGCGCCAAGCCGCACTGCGTGGCGGAGACGATCACCCGGTTCTACGCCTGACGGGCGGGGCCGGGCGGTCGTCGGGCCCGGGCGTCGGGCCCGGTCGTCAGGCGAGATCGCCGGGCGGAGGCCGGGCGAGATCGTCGGGCGAGGCCCCGGCAGGGCCCCGGGTACGCCGATTGGACCGTACGGGGCCCTTCACCGGGTCCGGACGGCCCACGGCGAGTAACGTCCGACGAGATGGTTGTCGTCTCGCAGCGGCCCCGCCCGCCGCTGCGCTGCGCGCCCCGGCCCGCCCGGTAGCCGTGACCGTCCCTGGAGGAGCCGTGCCCCGCCCCGACCCGTGGTTCTCCCGCCTCGTCGGTCTGTCCTCGCAGTTCGTCCCGCCACCCGCCGAGCGTGCCCTGCCCGGCCTGGCCGGGCTGCCCAGGGCCCTGTGGCACCGGGTCCGCACCGAGGCCTTCGGCGCCGAGCCCCGGGGCGAGCGGCTGGCCCGCGTCCGCCGCTCCCCAAACTTCACCGACGGCGCCTTCCGCAACCCCGTGCCGACCCGCCGCCTCGTGTACGAGCGCAGCCCATTGGAGATCACCCGCGCCCAGTTGACCGGGGACAAGACCCGCCGGGCTCCGGCCACCGCGGTACCGGTGCACCGGCTGCTCCCGGTCGACCTGGCCGCGCCACCGGAGTCCGGGCTGCGGCTGACCTGGCTGGGACACGCGACGGTGCTCGCCGAGATCGGCGGCCGGCGGGTGCTGCTCGACCCGGTCTGGGGCGAGCGCTGTTCCCCGTTCTCCTGGACCGGGCCCAAACGGCTGCACCCGGTGCCGCTGCCGCTGTCCGAACTCGGGCCGGTGGACGTCGTCGTGGTCTCCCACGACCACTACGACCACCTCGACATGGACACCGTCCGGGCGCTGATCGGAACGGGCGCGGTGTTCGCCGTCCCGCTCGGGGTCGGGGCGCACCTGGAGTACTGGGGCGTACCGGCCGAGCGGATCGTCGAACTGGACTGGTGGGAGTCGGCCGAGGTCGCCGGGCTGACCCTGACCGCCACACCGGCCCGCCACTACTGCAGCCGCGGCCCGCGCACCAGCGCGCTGTTCCTGTGGGCGTCCTGGGTGGTGGCGGGCGGCGGACACCGGATCTTCCACAGCGGGGACACCGGGTACTTCCCCGGCTTCGCCGAGATCGGGCGCCGGCTCGGCCCGTTCGACGCGACGATGATGCAGGTCGGCGCGTACAGCGACTTCTGGCCCGAGGTGCACATGACGCCCGAGGAGGGCGTGCGGGCGCACCTGGACCTGGGCGGCGCCCTGCTGCTGCCGATCCACTGGTGCACCTTCAACCTCTCGCTGCACCCCTGGGAGGAACCCGCCGAACGGGTGGTCGCCGCCGCGCAGGCGCTCGGGGCCCGACTGGCGGTGCCCCGCCCCGGCAAGCCCTTCGAGCCGGCCGCCCCGCCCGCGCTGCGCCTGTGGTGGCGGGCCGTCGCCGCCGCCACCCCGCGCGCGGGATCGCCGCTGGTCGGCACCGGGCCGGACGAGGCGGCGGGTCCGGAAGGTGCCGGGGGTACCGGGGCGTGTGGACGGGCGACGACTTTCAGCGAACAGATTTCAAAATCTGTTCGCTGAAAGTTGTTCGCTGAAATCTGTCATCTGAAAGCCGAAGCCTGAAAGCTGCCAGCCGACAGCCCCCATCCGACAGCCGTCCCCGCCACCTCACCCCGCGAGGACGTCCCGCAGTGCCCGGGCCTCCTTGACCAGCCGCGCCGACCCCGCGCGCTCGGCCGCCGCCGTCACCTCGGCGACCGGCCCACGGGCGCCGGTGCGCCGGGCGCAGTCGGCGGCCAGCGCGACCAGGTCGCCCAGCCCGCGCGTCGACTGATCGGCCTCCCCGAGCAGCGCCGGCAGCGCCGCCCCGAGCACCGCCCAGACCGTCGCCCGGGCACCCGTCTCCGCCGCCATGCCGAGCGCCGCCGCCAACCGGGTGGCCCTGACCGTGCCGCAGGCCACCAGGGCTCCCAGCTCGTGCCCGAGCAGCTCGACGTCCAGGTCACCGCGCGCGGCGAGCACCAGCAGCGCGTCCACCGCCGCCGTCCGGTCCTCGGCCTGCCGGGCGCCCAGGCCGTACGCCAGCGCCAGGTGCAGCGCGAGCCCGGCCGGCCCGCCGGCCTCGGCGAGCAGTGGGAGGTGGCGGGCCGCACCGGACTCGTCCTGGTCGGCGCCCCCGGCGAACGGGTCGAGCCAGCGCGCGGCCAGCTCCTCCCGGTGCCAGGGCAGCATCGCGAACCAGTGCTCGACGGGCTGCCAGGTCCAGCCGTACGCCTTGCGGACGCGGGCCACGCTGGGCTCGGTGTCGCCCAGCAGGGCCCGGAACTCGGACCCGAGCCGTTCCCCGTCCGGCCCCTTCGGCCCGGCGCCGATGCCCGGTTGGCGGACGGCGGTCCGCTGGACGTCCTCCCACCAGCGGTCCCCGTACGCGTTGGGGCGCCGCGCGCCCTTGCCGGGCGCGAACAGCACCCGCTCGGACGGCTGCCCGGGCAGGCCACCGGTGCGCAGCCAGTGCGCCAGCCTGCGCCCGGCCGGCGAGTCGAGCGCCTCGGCGGCCTTCAGCACCGTCTCGTCCGCCGCCGGCCCGACCCGCAGCAGGGCCTGGGACAGGTCGGCCTTCCCCGGGATGGCGCCCGCGGCCCGGTACCCGGCCAGCCGCTCGACCAGGACCGCCGCTTCCAGGGCGCCGGAGGCATCGGTCGGAGTGGCGAGCAGGTACGGAGGCGGGCCCTGGATCAGTTGCCGGGCCGCCTCCTCCAGCCGGGCGGCGAGAACGGCCCCGTGCACCGAGGTCCGCGAGCCGTGCAGCGGGGAGCGCCCCTTCCCGACCAGGTAGTCCCAGATCTTCCACGGCGGCGTCCGCCCCTCCACGGCGGCCACGACGTAGAGGATGTCCCCTGGCCGGCAGTCCCCCCGGCTGCCGCCGCCGTGCCACGGGTTCACCCGGCGGACCGGCTCCACCGCCTCGGCGAGAGCCCGCCGGTCCAGGTGGGTCAGCCGCACCAGCCCGTCCAGCACCCGTTCGAAGGCGGCGACCTCGGGGCCGCCGCGTGCGGCGAGCAGGGCGGACAGTTCCTCCGCGAGTTCGGCCGCCGAGCCGATCGGCGCACCGAGCGGCCTCGGCTCGGGGGCCGGCGGGAGGAATTCGCTCCACCCGGTGTCCGGGTCGTCCCCGTCACCGCCGACCGGCGCCCCGAACAGCTCGCCGGCGCGCCCGTGGTGAGCGGGGTTCAGCGTCTCGGCGGCGGCCCGCAGCTCCGGCAGCACCGCCTCCCCCGCCGCCTTCAGATGACGGGCCACCACGTTCAGTGCCCGCTCCTGGAGGGCCGCGTCCGGGTGCCCGAAGGCCTCGGCCGCCGCCAGCACCACCGGGCCGGAGCGCTCGGGCGTGTGCCGGGCGGCCTTCTCCAGCCAGGCCAGTTGGGCCCGGACCAGCTTCTTCTCTGTCCGGAACAGCACCACCGCCGAGGCCTCGGTGAGCAGCTCGGGCTCGATCAGCCCGGCCGCGTCCAGCTCGGCGAGCACCCCCTGGGCGTGCCCGGCGAGCGCCGACAGCCCGTCCAGCATCGCCACCAGGTCGCGTGCCCGGGCCGTGTACTCCTCGGGCACCGGTTCGAGTGCCCGCAGCACCTCCAGGAAGGCCCGCTGGTCGGCGGCCTTGCCGCCGCGCAGCAGCCGGGCCAGGCAGCGGTCGAGCAGCTCGGCCCGCGCCACCACGCCGGCCGCCGCCAGTTCGCCGATCGCCTCCGTCCAGACGTCGCCGGGGCGCGGGCTGAGCCGGAAGGTCAGTGTGGAGCCGATGTCGGCGAGTTCGAACAGCTGCGGCAGCAGCACCGGGGTGAAGGCGTCCTCGCGCAGCTTCTCGGCCAGCGTCGGACGCGGGCCGCCCAGGTCGCTCGTGCGGTCCATCCAGTTCCGGACGAAGTAGTCGGTGCGCGGCACCTCGCAGCCGGTGCGCCGCACCACGGACTCCACCACCGGGTACATCGACCAGCCCCAGTTCCGCACCGGCCGGTCGGCGAGCCGGGTGGCCACCTCGACCTGCCACTCCACCGGCTGCGCCTCGATGACCTGGTGCAGTACGGAGTTCCGGGCCCAGTCGCGCACGCTGAGGTCACCGGCGGCCAGCCAGACGGCGGCACCGGCCGGTCCGGTGTGGCAGCCGGCCCCGGCCACCAGCAGTCGGCCCCTGACCTCGTTCGCCTCCCGCGACCAGTCCTCCCTCAGCTCCTTGCGTAGCGCCTTCAGCCCGGGCAGACAGGCCCGCCGCTGGGCCGTGTCCAAGGCCGCCAGCAGCTCCGGTATTCGCGCCAGCCGCCCCGAGCGGACGGCCGTCAGCAGCTCCTCCACCGGCTCCCGCCGGTCGGCACCCGCCGCGGCGCTCACGCTCCGGCCCCCTTCACCGGCTCCGCCGGGGCGGCCGACCGCACCGGGTCGATCGGCCGCACCGGGTCGATCGGCCCCGCGGCAGAAGCCGACCCGGCCGTGGCGGCCGACTCCCGCACCATCCCGACCGCCAGCGCGTGCTTGCACGGCCCGCGTCCGCCCCGGTACTTGCCCCACCACAGGCAGGTGCAGCTCAGCCGCCCCGACTCGTCCGCCCGCACCCGCTGGATGTGGTCGTCCACCGTGACGACGGCCGTCGCCCCGCCCTCCTCCAGCCGTACCGCGCCCGCCTCGACCAGGGCCCGGGCGGCCCGCAGCCGGGGGTTGGCCGCCTCGGCCCGCCCGGAGTCGTACGGGAGCCGGCGGTGGAAGTAGGCGGCCTCGGCGGCGTCGTAGCCGATCTGCCCGGCGGTGCCCAGCCGGGTGAGTGCGGCGCGGACCCGCTCGGGGCTCAGCCCGGACTGCGCGGCGAGGTCCCCGACCTCGATCCGGGGTTCCCAGGCGAGCAGCACCGAGACCAGCTCGGCGTCCCGCTCCGCCGTCGCGGTGGCGAGCGAGTCGAGCACCCCGCCCTCGCCGGAGAAGCCCCGGGAGGCGTCCGGGGAGAGCGTCAGGGTCAGCCGCATGCCGGGCAGCACCGCCTCCCAGGCCGAGGCGGTCGGCTGTCCGGCCGCCACCGGCCCGTACACCCGCAGGGCGAGGGCGTGCCGCAGCACCCGCTGGAGCGCCACCAGCCGCTCGGGTCCGGGCAGGCAGACCGCGCCCGGCACCGGCCGGGTGGTCGGCCGCAGCGTCCTCCCGGCCGGGACGACCCAGCCGACGCCGGCCCGCCCGCCGCGCGGCAGCGCGCGCAGGAAGCGGACCGCCTCGGCGGCGGGCAGTTCGGCCCGCGGTTCAAAGCCGGCGGCGACCACCTGGGTCTCGGCGAAGCCCCGCAGCCAGCGCTCCGGCAGCGGGACCTTCTTCTCGACCAGCGGACCGTCGAAGGTGGTGACCTCCAGCGCGTCCGGCCCGACCGCGAGGTGCAGCGGGTCGGCCGGGCCGATCCTGCTCAGCGCCTCGCGCAGCGGGTTGTTGACGTCCACATTGGTGGTGCCGTGCCCGATCTCGTCCCCGTCCAGCCCGGCCTGGAGCACGTCGAGCCGGGCGTAGACGCCGCAACAGCCCGAGAAGGACTCGAAGCGCAGCCGGTCCCCGTTGGCGGTGACCACCGGGTCGAGCGAGGCGCGCAGCTGCGGCTGGTAGTAGCGCGCGGCCGCGACGTCCGCGACCGCGAGCAGCGCGGCGGCGGCCGGTGCCGGATCGGCCAGGAAGCCCGCGAAGAAGCGCGGGTTGGCGGCGGCGCCGAGCGGGGTGGCGCCGCCGGAGGTGGCCAGGTCGAGGTGCCGGCCGTCGGGGCCGTCCAGGACGGCCGAGGGGCGCAGATAGGCGTACGCGTGTGCGGATTGCGTCATGCCGGGCACGCTAGGTGAGGCGTCTGACAACCCGTCCGGGCGATCCTGGGACTGGAACGTGTTCTATCGCGTCGAACGCGGACCGGACGGGGGCCGGACGGGGCGTTACCCACGTCACACCGCCATCCGGCCGGATTCTGCCACTATGGCCTGGTGACTGACCTGACCGAACCGCACGTCCTGGCCGAACGGCAGGCCCGGCCGACCGGCCCGTTCGCCGAACTGCTGGAGATCGAGCGGCTGGACGAGAACACGTTCCGGGGCCACTGCCACGCCGGCGCCCCGATGCGCGCCTTCGGCGGACACGTCGCCGCGCAGGCGCTGGTCGCCGCGGGGCGCACCTGCGAGGACCGGCGTCCGGTGCACTCCCTCCACGGCTACTTCCTGCTGCCGGGCTCCCCGGCCCGGCCGATCGACTACGCGGTCGAGCGGGTCCGCGACGGCATGTCGTACACCACCCGCCGGGTGACGGCGCTCCAGCAGGGGAGCGAGATCTTCACCCTCTCGGTCTCCTTCAAGCACCCCGAGCCGGCCGCCGACCGCCAGCGCGAGGTGCCGCCGCTGCCCCGCCCGGAGTCGCTGCCCGACGCCCTCGCCCGGGGGCCCGAGGAGGTCCGCCGGGCGATCGCCGCCACCGGCGGCTTCCGCGACCTCGACGTGCGGTTCGTCCCGGCGGACGCCCCCGGTCTGCCGCCCACCGTCCCCGGCCTGCTCCAACAGTTCGTCTGGATGCGCACCGCCTCCCCGCTGCCGGCGGACGAGCCGCTGCTGCACGCCGGCGCGCTCACCTACCTGTCCGACCTCACCCTGGCCTCCACCGCCGGGCTGAACGTGCAGCCGAACTTCTTCCAGCGCACCGAGCCGCCCCGTCTGGTGATGGCCTCGCTGGACCACGCGATGTGGTTCCACCGCCCGTTCCGGGCCGACGAGTGGCTGCTGTTCGCCCAGCGCAGCCCGTCCTCCTCGGACGGCCGGGGCCTGGCCCTCGGCGAGTTCTACGACCTGGACGGCCGGCTGGTCGCCTCCGCCGTCCAGGAAGCGCTGATCCGCGACCCCGCGTGACGCCCCGGCCGCCGGTCCCGGCCCCCGGTGACCGGCGGACGAACGGACGGAGGCCGGACGGCGTCATACTCCTGAGCGGCCCCGGCCCGTATCATGGTGCGGGTGACCAAGGTTGACCTGTCACCACGGCCGGTGGAGGCGATGTCTCCGCGTCAGCTCGAACGCCGCGAAAGCCTGATCGCGGCCGCGCTCGCCCTGGTGAACGAGATCGGCGTCGAGCGGATGCAGATGAAGCAAGTCTGCGAGCGGTCCGGAGTCGCCCTGGGGACGGCGTACCGCTACTTCTCCTCCAAGGACCACCTCCTGGCGGCGGCGATCGCCGAATGGCACCGCCTGCTGCTGGCCGACCTGGTGGCCGAGCTGCGCGGGCCACGGGCCGGGCTGGGGGCCACCGACCGGGCGGTCCGGTTCGTCCGGGGCGGGATGCGGGCCTACCAGCGGCAGCCGGAGCTCGCCCGGCTGCGGGTGGCCGTGGCCGCCTCCACCGACCCGTTCGCGAGCGAGGCACTCCAGGGCATGGCCCGGGCCGACAGCACCGCCCTCCAGGCGGTGACGGCCGAGGTGCCGGCCTCCGCGAGCGACCTGGTGCGGCACATCGTCGCCCACGCCTGGCAGGGCGAGCTGACCGCCTGGGTGACCGGCCGCACCACCCTCGGCGACGCCCGGCGTCGGCTGGAGGACGTGGTGCGGCTGGTGCTGACCCCGTACGAGACGCGCTACCCGGCTCCGTACGAGGTCCAGTCCACCGGCTGAGCACCGCCGGACCGCCGCCGACGACGAGGCCTCCCTGGCCCGTCCGCCCTGGCCGTCCGCTGCGGCCCTCCGTCGCGCCGGCGCGCGCGCCACCGTGCGCACCGGCGCGCGGTCCGGCGCGCGCTCGTGACCGCGCGCTCTTGACCTTCACACCGGTGTGAACTCCTACCGTTCCACTGTCGCCGGAACCCCGACCGCAGAGGAGCACCCCATGCCCGCCACCCCGCTCGCCCGTCTCGTCCGGGGCTCCGGCCCCGGCCTGCTGCTCGCCCATGGCGCCGGCGGCAGCGCCCGGGACAACTGGGGCCCGCTGCTGCCCCACCTCGCCACCCACCGCACCGTCGTCGCCCCCGACTACCCCGGCTCCGGGGACAGCCCGTACGAGCCCGGCGAACCGACCCTGGACGAGCTGGCCGACCGGCTCGTCGCCACGGCGGACGAGGAGGGCCTGGACACCTTCGACCTGGCCGGCTACTCGCTCGGCGCCGCCGTCGCGGTCAGGATCGCCACCCGGCACCCCGGGCGGGTCCGCTCGCTGCTGCTGCTCGCGGGCCTGGCCGGTGGTTCGGTGCGGATGAGCACCCTGGCCGAGCTGTTCGCCGACCTGGCCGACCGACCCGAGGCTCTCGTCCCGCTGATGCTCGGCACCGCCTTCGGCCGGACCTGGCTGGACGCGCTGCCCGCCGAACAGCTCGCTCGGCTGCGGGACCAGCTCAAGTCCCCGCAGCCGGAGGGCTTCCGGCAGCAGTTCCGGCTGGCCGCCCGCGCCGACGTGCGGGCCGAGCTGCCCTCGGTGGTCGTGCCCAGCCTGGTCGTCAGCACCGTCGAGGACACCCTCGTCCTGCCGTCCCAGCACCGGCTGGCCGCCGACCTCATCCCCGGCGCGCGCCTGGCCGAACTCCCCAGCGGCCACCAGCCGGTGGTCGAGGCACTCCCCGAACTTCGGGACGTGCTACTGGAGTTCCTCAAGCGCTGAGCCCACCGGGAACACCCCGTCGGGCGGGCGCGTTCGACCGGTCATGCGCATCGGAGAACTCGCCCACCTGACCGGGGTGTCCACCCGCCTGCTCCGCTACTACGAGGAGCAGGGCCTGCTCCGACCGGACCGCACGACGGCCGGCTACCGCGAGTACGGCGAGGAGGACACCGTACGGGTGTGGCAGATCCGCAGCCTGCTCGCGGCCGGTCTGAGCACCCGGGTCATCGGCGAGCTGCTGCCCTGCGCCACCGGCCCCCTCCCCGTCCTGGAGGCCTGCCCGAACCTGCTCGCCACCCTGCGCGACGAACTCGCCGAGCTGGATTCCCGGATCGAGGAGCTCACCCGCAGCCGCCGGGCGCTCTCCCACTACCTCGACACCACACACGACTCCGCGCACGACACCGCGCACGACTCCGGGTTCACCACCGGCTTCGTCATCGGGCACGGCTCCGGGCACAGCTCCGGACATAGCTCCGGACACAGGTCCGGGCGCGACGCGGCCGAGGTGCGCGCGGCGTGACGGGACGTAGGTCCTCAGCCCGCGCCTCCCCGGCGCGCCGTCCCGCCGCACGCGGAGCGAACTGGACATAGTGCGACATACGGTTCGATCCGAGCGCGCCGAGCGCGCCGCGTATGTCGAGAGGTTCACCTGATGAGCAGCCAGTCGCCGCAGCCCGACCAGCCCGCGAGGGAGCCCGACGAACCCGCCGAGACCCTTCCGGCCGACCGGGCGGTGTTCGGCATCGGCGCGGCCCTGGTGCTGGCGGTGGTCGCCTGGGGCGTCTTTGCCGAGGACTCGCTCAGCCGCACCTCCGACACGGCCCTCGGCTGGGTGCTGCACAACTTCGGCTGGCTGTTCGTGGTGGCCGCCGACGTCTTCCTGGTCCTCAGCGTGGTGCTCGCGTTCAGCCGCTTCGGCCGGATCCGGCTCGGCCGCGACGACGACCGGCCCGAGTTCTCCACCCTCGCCTGGATCGCCATGATGTTCAGCGCCGGCATGGGCATCGGCCTGATGTTCTACGGCGTCGGCGAGCCGCTCCAGCTCTTCGCCACCCCGCAGCCCGGCTCCGGCCTGGAACCGCAGAGCGCGGCCGCCGGCCGGCAGGCCCTCGAGTTCTCGCTCTTCCACTGGACCCTGCACCCGTGGGCGATCTACGCGGTCGGGGGCCTGGCCCTCGCCTACACGACCTTCCGCAAGGGCCGGGGCAACCGGATCTCCGCCGCCTTCGTCCCGCTGATCGGACAGCGCGGCGCGGACGGCTGGGCCGGACGGACGATCGACCTGCTGGCCGTGTTCGCCACCGTCTTCGGCTCCGCGACCAGCCTCGGCCTCGGCGCCCTCCAGGTCGCCGACGGCCTCGGCTACATCTCCTCCGTCCGCAACACCCAGAACGCCCAGCTGATCATCATCGGCTCGCTGACCGCCGCGTTCGTGGTCTCCGCCTTCTCCGGGGTGCACAAGGGCGTGAAGTGGCTCTCCACCGCGAACGTCGTCCTGGCCTCGCTGATCATGCTCTTCGTCTTCGTGTTCGGCCCGACGGTGTTCGCGCTGGACGCGATCCCCTCCTCGGTCGGCGGCTACCTCTCCAACCTGCTCGGAATGTCCACCCAGACCGGCGCTTTCACCGACGAGAACTGGCTCGGCTCCTGGACGATCTTCTACTGGGCCTGGTGGCTCTCCTGGGCGCCCTTCGTCGGCACCTTCATCGCCCGGATCTCGCGCGGCCGCACCATCCGGGAGTTCCTGCTCGGTGTGCTGCTGGTGCCCAGCGGGGCGACGGTCATCTGGTTCTGCGTGATGGGCGGCACCGCGATCCGGCTGAACACCACCGGCGCGGCCGACCTGGTCGCGACCATCCCGCGGGGCGCCGAGGCCTCGCTGTTCGAGATGCTGCGCTCGCTGCCGCTCGGCTCGGTGACCAGCGTGGTCGCCGTGCTGCTGGTGATGACCTTCTTCGTCACCAGCGCCGACTCGGCCTCCCTGGTGCTCGGCTCGCTCTCCAGCCGGGGCTCGCTGCACCCGCGCACCTGGCTCGTCGTCGTCTGGGGCATCCTGATGGGCGGGGTCGCCGCCGCCCTGCTGCTGGCCGGCGGGCTCACCGCCCTCCAGAACGCCACCATCCTGGTCGCGCTGCCCTTCGTCGTGGTGATGCTGCTGCTGTGCGTCTCGCTGGTCAAGGAGCTCCGCGAGGACCCGGCCGCCACCCCCTCCCGCCTCCACCCGCCGCACGGCCTGCGCGACGCCGTCCGGGTCGCCGTCGGAGAGTCGGACACACGCCGCTGACCAGCACATACGCCCCACCCGGTGACGGGTGGGGCGTATGCGGCCAACCGACGCCCAACCCCCGTCCGGACTTCACCCGCGCGTACCGACCGTTCACGCCGCCCTGGAAGCCTCCGTGTCATGAACGCCAGCCCTCAGGCGCCCTACCAGGACCCGCGCTTCCCCCTGCCCCAGCGGCACCGCCGCCTCCTCGCCGTCACGGCCGTCCTCGCCTCGATCGCCCTCGGCACCCTGGGTGTCGGGGCCACCGTGGAAACCGTCGCGCACGGCCCCCTCACCAGCGCCTCCGCCAGCAAGTAACACCCGCCCGCCCAGCACCGCGGCTCCCATCCCGGGACGCGGTGCTTCTTGCTGTCGCGCCTCGGCCGCGCCCCGGTCGCGTCCGGGGCGCGGCCACGGACGGGGCTCGACGGACGGGGCTCGACGGACTCGACGGACGACGGGCCGGGCGGCCTCGTCCGTACGCGCACTCGGCGCGCGTCGGCGCGCCCGCGCCCCCGCTACGCCCGCCGCTCCGACCCGTGGGCGGCCGGGGACGGGATCAGCGGGTCGGGGCGGGAGTGGCGGCCGGTGCCCGGGGCGGGCTGGAGGTCGGGGGCCGGGGCGTAGCGGGCGGCCGGGGGGCGCAGGCGCCAGGCCGGGGGGCGGGTGGGGTGGGGCGTCGGGGTGATCAGCGCGAGGCGGTGGAGCAGGTCGAGGGCGTCGCACCGCAGGGCGGTGCGGTCGGAGAGGTAGCGGGCCGGGAGCCCGTACTCGTCCGCGATGTCGCCGAGGACGCCGTCTATCAGCGCGTCCGGGATCGGGACGTCGCCGGTGACCGTCTCGCCGGGCAGCGGGCGGACCTCCTCGACCAACCGCTCGACGAGCAGCAGGGCGGCCTGGGCGAGGGTGCCCGCACCGGGAAGGGCGAGGTCGGTGAGTTCGGCGGCCGGGTCGAGCAGGGCGACGCCCTCGGCCCGCAGTTCGGCCTCCAGGCCGAGGAACTCGGCGAGCGCCGCCGGGCCGCTGAGCCGGTGCTCGTGCAGCCAGGCACGGCGGTCCTCGGGGAGGTCGGCGGCGAGCACGGCGGGCGTCTCGGCGAGCAGGCGGCGGACGGCGGTGGCCGGCTCGGCCTCGGCGGCACGGCGGATCAGGTCGTCGGCGTCGTCCGCGAGGGCGGGCGGGCCGGCCGGGACGGCGCGGGCGAGTTCGCGGTCGACGGTCAGGACGAAGGAGTCGTCGGCGTCGGCCGGCAGCTCGCCGAGCACCTGCCAGTCGGCCAGCGCGGCCAGCGCCATGGCGAGGTCGGCCGGTTCGGCGGCGAGGTCGGGGGCGGCGGTGTGCATCGCGTCGACCAGCCGCCGGTAGCCCAGCTCCTCCGGGGCGTCGACCAACAGGGCCAGCGCGAGGGCGAGTTGGGCGTACCCGGCCGGGGTGAACGGGGCGCCGGTGACGGGGTGCCGGAGGCGGCGGCCGGCGCCGGGGCCGAGGCCCGCCTTACAGAGCCGGGCGTGCCAGGGGCCGACCACGAGGCGGTAGCCGAGCAGGGTGTCGAAGCGCTCGGCGAGCCAGTCACGGTGACGTCGGATCAGCGGGAAGCCGTCGGCGTGCGGGCCGGAGGCGGTGACCAGCGGGTGGGCGAGCAACAGCCGGGCGGCGATCCGGCGTTCGGCGGCCGGGAGCTCCTCCCCGCCACGCTCCTGCGGCGGCACGGTCGGCGGCACCACCCGGACGGGCTCGGGCCTGCGGTGGCGACCCGGCCTGCCCGGCTTGGCTCCTGACCGGACGACGGGCAGTTCGGTACCGTCCCGCCGGGCGCGGCGCAGGCCGCCCTCGGTGCGGTCCTCGCGGGCGCGCAGGGAGGTGGCGGAGTGTGCGGTGGGGCCGTGCCACCAGCTCACGCCGGGGTCGGCGGCGGGCTCGGCGGCGGCGCCGAGGTGGCGGGCGGGGTAGAGGCCGAAGGACGCGCTGCAGAGGTCGTCGGCGCGGCCGGGGCCGACCTCGGCGAACCAGTGGGCCAGCCGCAGCAACCCGGGGTCGGGCGAGAGCGTCACGTCGGCGGCGGCGTCGACGGCCGTGTCAACGGCCGTGCCGGCGGCCGGGTCGACAGCCGGGCGATCCGGTACCCGCGGGCCGTCAGCGCCGTCCGCCGCGGCCGCCCCGGGCGCCCTGTCAGCGGGACCGGCTCCGCGTACGGCGAGGACGGCGTCGGCGGTTCCCCGTCCTGACCCGCCCGTACGTCCGTCCGGCCTGTCGGCGGCCACCCGGGTGGCGCCGACCGCGTAGTCCTGCTGCTTCATGTCGGGGTCCAGACTAGACGGTGCCCGGGCCACCCGACGGCAGCAACCGCCCTCCTGAGGAAGTCTCCGCAAGAGCCCTCGAAGCGGGCGCCCGCGCTCCGCCTGCCGACCACCCCGTCATCCACCGCGCCCCACCCGGGTTACGCACCGGTAACCGCCCTTCCGCCGGGCGGTTCGACTCCCTTAGGGTCGGTCCGGACCAGCGAACGATCGAGAGGCGCGCACGCATGAGCATCCGCACCACCACCCGGGCCGGCCTCGGCGCGCGGCTGCGTTCGGCCACCGGCCTGCTGGGCGGCTTCGCGGCCACCTCGGCGGCCCACCTGGGCGCGATCGTGTCCGGTGCCTCGGTGCTCCAGAACGCCACCAAGCCGGCCCTGATGCCGCTGCTGGCGGCGCACAGCATCGCCGCGGCCAGGACGGCGGAGCGGCGGGCGCCGAAGCTGCTGACGCCGGCGCTGCTGCTGAGCGCGGGCGGGGACGTGCTGCTCCAGCTGAAGAACGACACCGCGTTCCTCGCGGGCATGGGCTCGTTCGCGGCGGCGCACGTCTGCTACGTGACCATGTTCGTCAAGCGCGGCGCGCTCTCCGACCGTCGCCGGGCCCTGGTGGTCGCGGCCGCGTACGCGACGGCCTGGGCCGTCCTGGTCGGGCAGCTCTGGCCGGACCTCGGGGACCTGCGGGTGCCGGTGGCCGGCTACAGCCTGCTGCTGGCCTCGACGGCCGTCACCTCGGCCGGACTGGGCTGGCGCACCGGGCTGGGCGGGGCGCTGTTCCTGCTCTCCGACACCCTGATCGCCACCCAGCTGGCGAAGTGGCGGGAGCTGCCGGGCCATCAGTTCTGGATCATGGCGACCTACGTCCTGGCCCAGTACCTGCTGGCCGACGGCACCCTGCGGCACCAGGCGGGCGAGGAGCGGACCGAGCCGCGGGGCGCCGGAGCCGCCCCCCCGCCCCCCGGCCCGGGGGGGGCGGGGGGGCGGGCCCGGCCGCCCACGCCGGCGCGGGGCGGACGC